>NZ_CP029193.1:900000-1137500 GCF_008642355.1 Streptomyces venezuelae | reverse complement strand
TCGTGTGTTTCTTGCCGGAGGTAGAGCACTGGATAGGCGATGGGCCCTACCGGGTTACTGACCTTAGCCAAACTCCGAATGCCGGTAAGTGAGAGCGCGGCAGTGAGACTGTGGGGGATAAGCTCCATGGTCGAGAGGGAAACAGCCCAGAGCATCGACTAAGGCCCCTAAGCGTACGCTAAGTGGGAAAGGATGTGGAGTCGCAGAGACAACCAGGAGGTTGGCTTAGAAGCAGCCACCCTTGAAAGAGTGCGTAATAGCTCACTGGTCTAGTGATTCCGCGCCGACAATGTAGCGGGGCTCAAGCGTACCGCCGAAGTCGTGTCATTCCAGCATGAGGGCCAACGCCCGCTGGGATGGGTAGGGGAGCGTCGTGTGCCGGGTGAAGCTGCGCCGGAAGGCAGTGGTGGACGGTTCACGAGTGAGAATGCAGGCATGAGTAGCGATACATACGTGAGAAACGTGTGCGCCGATTGACTAAGGGTTCCTGGGTCAAGCTGATCTGCCCAGGGTAAGTCGGGACCTAAGGCGAGGCCGACAGGCGTAGTCGATGGATAACCGGTTGATATTCCGGTACCCGCTGTGAAGCGTCAAACATCGAGCCCATTAATGCTAAGGCCGTGAAGCCGCCCTGGAGCCTTCGGGCAAAGGGGAGTGGTGGAGCCGCTGACCCAAGGTGGTAGTAGGTGAGTGATGGGGTGACGCAGGAAGGTAGTCCAGCCCGGGCGGTGGTTGTCCCGGGGTAAGGGTGTAGCCCGTCATCTAGGTAAATCCGGATGACATGTGGGTGAGACCTGATGCCGAGCCGATTGTGGTGAAGTGGATGATCCTATGCTGTCGAGAAAAGCCTCTAGCGAGTTTCATGGCGGCCCGTACCCTAAACCGACTCAGGTGGTCAGGTAGAGAATACCGAGGCGTTCGGGTGAACTATGGTTAAGGAACTCGGCAAAATGCCCCCGTAACTTCGGGAGAAGGGGGGCCATTCCTGGTGATGAGTTTTGCACTCTGAGCTGGGGGTGGCCGCAGAGACCAGCGAGAAGCGACTGTTTACTAAAAACACAGGTCCGTGCGAAGCCGTAAGGCGATGTATACGGACTGACGCCTGCCCGGTGCTGGAACGTTAAGGGGACCGGTTAGTGCGCTTTCGGGCGTGCGAAGCTGAGAACTTAAGCGCCAGTAAACGGCGGTGGTAACTATAACCATCCTAAGGTAGCGAAATTCCTTGTCGGGTAAGTTCCGACCTGCACGAATGGCGTAACGACTTCTCGACTGTCTCAACCATAGGCCCGGTGAAATTGCACTACGAGTAAAGATGCTCGTTTCGCGCAGAAGGACGGAAAGACCCCGGGACCTTTACTACAGTTTGATATTGGTGTTCGGTTCGGCTTGTGTAGGATAGGTGGGAGACTGTGAAGCGGGCACGCCAGTGTTCGTGGAGTCAACGTTGAAATACCACTCTGGTCGTGCTGGATGTCTAACCTCGGTCCGTGATCCGGATCAGGGACAGTGTCTGATGGGTAGTTTAACTGGGGCGGTTGCCTCCCAAAGGGTAACGGAGGCGCCCAAAGGTTCCCTCAGCCTGGTTGGTAATCAGGTGTTGAGTGTAAGTGCACAAGGGAGCTTGACTGTGAGACCGACGGGTCGAGCAGGGACGAAAGTCGGGACTAGTGATCCGGCGGTGGCTTGTGGAAGCGCCGTCGCTCAACGGATAAAAGGTACCCCGGGGATAACAGGCTGATCTTCCCCAAGAGTCCATATCGACGGGATGGTTTGGCACCTCGATGTCGGCTCGTCGCATCCTGGGGCTGGAGTCGGTCCCAAGGGTTGGGCTGTTCGCCCATTAAAGCGGTACGCGAGCTGGGTTTAGAACGTCGTGAGACAGTTCGGTCCCTATCCTCTGTGCGCGTAGGAATATTGAGAAGGGCTGTCCCTAGTACGAGAGGACCGGGACGGACGAACCTCTGGTGTGCCAGTTGTCCTGCCAAGGGCATGGCTGGTTGGCTACGTTCGGAAAGGATAACCGCTGAAAGCATCTAAGCGGGAAGCCTGCTTCGAGATGAGTATTCCCACCCCCTTTGAGGGGTTAAGGCTCCCAGTAGACGACTGGGTTGATAGGCCAGATCTGGAAGCCCGGTAACGGGTGGAGGTGACTGGTACTAATAGGCCGAGGGCTTGTCCTCAGTTGCTCGCGTCCACTGTGTTGGTTCTGAAACCACGAACAACCCCATGCATGGTCACGCATGGTGCGGTTGACAGTTTCATAGTGTTTCGGTGGTCATAGCGTGAGGGAAACGCCCGGTTACATTCCGAACCCGGAAGCTAAGCCTCACAGCGCCGATGGTACTGCAGGGGGACCCTGTGGGAGAGTAGGACGCCGCCGAACTTTTCTTATAGCCGTGGCCCCTGGAATCGATTCTTTCGATTCCAGGGGCCACGGCTTTTTTGTTTCTCCAGACGTCCCTCGCACCCCTCTGCATCCTTGCGGCGCCACTGAGGGTAAGGTCAGGAGGCATCATTGGCTCTTTTCCCCACAGGAGGCCCCCGGGTGGAGGTCCAGGAGACGCGTGTCCAGACGGACCGTGTCCTCACCATCCCGAACATCCTCAGCATGGCGCGCCTCGCCGGCGTGCCCCTCTTCCTGTGGCTGATCCTCAGGCCCGAGTTCGGGGGACCCAACAGCGACGGATGGGCGCTGCTGGTCCTGGCGCTGAGCGGGGTCAGTGACTACCTCGACGGCAAGCTCGCCCGACGCTGGAACCAGATCAGCAACCTGGGCCGACTCCTCGACCCTGCCGCCGACCGGCTTTATATCCTCTCCACCCTGGTCGGACTCACCTGGCGGGAGATTCTTCCGCTCTGGCTGACCGCGGCACTGCTGCTGCGTGAGCTGGTCCTGCTGGTGATGGTCGGGATCCTCAGGCGCCACGGCTATCCGCCGCCCCAGGTGAACTTCCTGGGCAAGGCCGCCACCTTCAACCTGATGTACGCCTTTCCACTACTGCTCCTCAGTGATGGAAGCGGTCCGCTTGCCACACTCGCTGCTATTTTCGGATGGGCGTTCGCAGGTTGGGGTACAAGTCTGTACTGGTGGGCAGGGATCCTGTATGTGGTCCAGGTCCGCCGACTTGTCAAGGTGGACAAGTCAGCCGATTGAGCTCGCCGTTATGGCGGTCGTAGAGGCTCGAAGGCTCTCATCCGAGCAAAGATGGCCAGCCCATCCCGGTGAGCTCTGTCGGCTGGTTCGTCTCTAATGAGGAGGACGTTTCCGACATGAAGGCCGTCGTGATGGCCGGCGGTGAGGGCACCCGCCTTCGCCCCATGACCTCAAGCATGCCCAAGCCGCTCCTTCCCGTGGCCAACCGGCCGATCATGGAGCACGTGCTGCGCCTGCTGAAGAGGCATGGGCTCACCGAGACCGTAGTGACAGTGCAGTTCTTGGCATCGCTCGTCAAGAACTACTTCGGCGACGGCGAAGAGCTGGGAATGGAGCTCACCTATGCCAACGAGGAAAAACCACTCGGGACCGCGGGCAGCGTGAAGAACGCCGAGGAAGCGCTGAAGGACGATGCCTTCCTCGTGATCTCCGGTGACGCGCTCACCGATTTCGACCTCAGCGAGCTCATCGCCTTCCACAAGGAAAAGGGCGCGCTCGTCACCGTGTGTCTCACGCGCGTACCCAACCCGCTGGAATTCGGTATCACCATCGTCGACGAAGAAGGCAAGGTCGAGCGCTTCCTGGAGAAGCCGACCTGGGGTCAGGTCTTCTCCGACACGGTGAACACGGGCATCTATGTGATGGAGCCCGAGGTATTCGACTACGTCGACCCCGACGTGCCGGTCGACTGGTCCGGAGACGTCTTCCCGCAGCTCATGAAGGAAGGCAAGCCGGTCTACGGCTACGTCGCCGAGGGCTACTGGGAGGACGTCGGCACCCACGAAAGCTACGTCAAGGCGCAGGCCGACGTGCTCGAGGGCAAGGTCGACGTCGAACTCGACGGCTTCGAGATCTCGCCCGGCGTGTGGGTGGCCGAGGGAGCGGAAGTGCACCCCGACGCCGTGCTGCGTGGTCCGCTGTACGTCGGTGACTACGCCAAAATCGAGGCCGGTGCCGAAATCCGCGAGCACACCGTCGTGGGCTCGAACGTCGTCGTGAAGAGCGGCGCGTTCCTGCACAAGGCCGTCGTGCACGACAACGTCTACATCGGACAGCACAGCAACCTCCGCGGCTGTGTCGTCGGCAAGAACACCGACATCATGCGCGCAGCCAGAATCGAGGACGGCGCCGTCATCGGCGACGAGTGCCTGGTCGGTGAAGAATCGATCGTCCAGGGCAACGTCAGGGTGTACCCGTTCAAGACGATCGAGGCCGGCGCGTTCGTCAACACCTCGGTCATCTGGGAGTCCCGCGGCCAGGCGCACCTGTTCGGGGCGCGTGGTGTCTCCGGAATCCTGAACGTGGAGATCACGCCCGAGCTCGCCGTGCGCCTCGCGGGAGCGTACGCGACGACCCTGAAGAAGGGTTCCACCGTCACCACCGCGCGTGACCACTCGCGTGGTGCGCGAGCGCTGAAGCGTGCGGTGATCTCGGCGCTGCAGGCCAGTGCCATCGACGTACGGGACCTCGAGAACGTACCGCTGCCGGTCGCGCGGCAGCAGACAGCACGCGGCAGCGCCGGCGGGATCATGATCCGGACGACGCCCGGAGTGCCGGACTCCGTCGACATCATGTTCTTCGACGGGAACGGGGCCGACCTGTCGCAGGGGAGCCAGCGCAAGCTCGACCGGGTCTACGCGCGCCAGGAGTACCGGCGGGCCTTCCCGGGCGAAATCGGTGACCTGCACTTCCCGTCCAGTGTCTTCGACTCGTACACCGGTTCGCTGCTGCGGAACGTGGACACCACCGGAGTCGCAGAGTCGGGGCTGAAGGTCGTCGTCGACGCGTCCAACGGAAGCGCCGGACTCGTACTGCCGAGCCTCCTCGGGAAGCTCGGGGTGGACGCGCTGACGATCAACCCGGGGCTCGACGAGTCGCGACCGACCGAGACCGCGGACGCGCGCAGGTCCGGGCTCGTACGGCTCGGGGAGATCGTGGCGTCCGCACGGGCCGCCTTCGGCGTGCGGTTCGACCCCGTCGGCGAGCGTCTCTCGCTCGTGGACGAGAAGGGACGGATCGTCGAGGACGACCGGGCACTCCTGGTCATGCTCGACCTGGTGGCCGCCGAGCGGCGCAGCGGACGGGTGGCGCTGCCGGTGACCACGACGCGTATCGCCGAGCAGGTCGCCGCGTACCACGGCACGCAGGTGGACTGGACGACCACCTCGCCCGACGATCTGACGAGGGTCGGCCGGGGCGACTCGACCATCTTCGGCGGTGACGGGCGCGGCGGGTTCATCGTGCCCGAGTTCAGTGGCGTCTTCGACGGAACCGCCGCCTTTGTGCGGCTTGTCGGGCTGGTCGCGCGGACTCAGCTCACGCTGAGTCAGATCGACGCGCGGATTCCGCGGGCACACGTGCTCAAGCGTGATCTCGCGACACCGTGGGCGGTCAAGGGACTCGTGATGCGGCGGGTGGTCGAGGCCGCCGGTGACCGGTCCGTGGACACCACCGACGGCGTGCGGGTCGTCGAGGCCGACGGGCGTTGGATCCTAGTCCTGCCCGACCCGGCCGAGGCCGTCACGCACCTGTGGGCCGAAGGGCCCGACGACGCGTCCGCGCAGGCGCTGCTCGACGAGTGGTCCACGGTGGTGGACAGCGCCGGTCGCTGACCTTCCCGGGCGCCGGGCAGCAGCCGCAACAGGTGCTGCCCGGCGCGCCGGTGGGGCCATTCGGAGGTAACGCCCGCGACGTGCGACGATGTGCGGCATGCCGCAGCAGCCCCCCGTTCGGAGCACCCCCTCGCGCCCCCGGCGCCCGGACGCCTCCATGTCGCTGCTCACCACCGTCATGGACCACAGTCTGGACGAGGGGTACGCGGAGGCGGCGGCCCGCAAGAAGGCCAGAGGGGACAGTGGTGTTCCGCGCCCGCTGCGGGCCAAACTCGGCCTCGCGGCCGGTCTGGTACTGGCCGCGCTCGTGGTCACCGTGGGTGCCGCGCAGGCGCGCATAGAGGCCCCTGTCGTGGCCAAGGAGCGCGAGGAGCTCATCGACCGCGTCGAAGAGGCGACGGCGGGCGCCGACGCGCTCGAGGACGACGTGGACGAACTCCGCGACGACGTCGGCGAGCGGCAGGAAGCCGCGCTGAAAGAGCACGGCGGCAGCCAGGGCGAGTTGGTGGGGCTCCTCTCCGGCGCCACGGAGGTCCATGGACCCGGCGTGAAGCTCGTCGTGGACGACAAGAAGGAAGCCGAACAGGGCGGTGGCGGTCCGCGCGAGAGCACCGGGTTCTCCGACACGGGACGTGTACGTGACCGGGACATGCAGCGTGTCGTCAACGGCCTGTGGCAGTCCGGTGCCGAAGCGATTTCCATCAACGACCAGCGTCTGACCGCGCTGTCGGCGATCAGGGCCGCGGGTGACGCGATACTGGTCGACAACCGGCCGCTGGTGCCGCCGTATACGGTGCTCGCGGTGGGCGACGGCAAACGCTTGAGCACCCGGTTCCAGAACAGCCGCGACGGTCAGTACCTGCATGCTCTGCAGGAGAACTTCGGGATCCGGACCAGCATCTCCGTGTCGGACGAGCTGCGGCTGCCGGCCGCGCCGAGCGTGACCGTACGAACAGCAGAGCCGAAGGCAGGAAAGGGCACATCGTGATCGCCGTACTGGGCCTCGTCGTGGGAGTCGTGGCCGGATTGTTGGTTCGGCCCGAGGTTCCGGCGGTGGTCGAGCCGTACCTGCCGATCGCCGTGGTCGCGGCTCTCGACGCCGTGTTCGGAGGGCTGCGAGCCATGCTCGACGGCATCTTCGACGACAAGGTGTTCGTGGTGTCGTTCCTGTCGAACGTGGTGGTGGCCGCGCTCATCGTGTTCCTGGGCGACAAGCTGGGCGTGGGCGCCCAGCTCTCCACCGGTGTGGTGGTCGTCCTCGGCATCCGGATCTTCTCCAACGCCGCCGCGATCCGTCGGCACGTCTTCAGGGCGTGACGCCGATGAACGCCGACGAGAGCCCCGACTACAACAGGCGCAAGGAACTCCCCGCGGAGATCCCCCACGCGCCGGGCACACCCGCGCCCGAGACGGCCGCGCCCGAGCCGCAGGGAACATCGCAGCTCACCGGCCGTCAGAGGCTGGTACAGGGCCTGTGGCCGCCCCGTGTGACCCGCCCCCAACTCATCGTCGCCCTGCTGCTGTTCGTGCTCGGTCTCGGCCTGGCCATCCAGGTGCGGTCCAACAACGACAGCAGCGCGCTGCGCGGCGCACGGCAAGAAGATCTCGTACGCATCCTCGATGAACTGGATGACCGGACTGAGCGTCTGGAAGAAGAGAAGCGGCGCCTCGAAGAGCAGCGGACCGGGCTGGAGAACAGCTCGGACCAAGCAGAGGAGGCCCGCAAGCAGACGGTCGAGCGGGAACGGCAACTCGGCATCCTGGCAGGCACGGTGGCTGCCCAGGGCCCCGGTATCCAGCTGACCATCGAGGACACGAAGGGGGCGATCGAGGCGGACATGCTGCTCGACGCCATTCAGGAGCTGCGCGCCGCGGGTGCGGAGGCCATCCAGATCAACGACGTGCGCGTCGTCGCCGACACGTATCTGTCGGACGCCGGAAGCGGTGGTGTCCGTGTGGACGGCCGCAAGGTCGGTGAGCCGTACCTCTTCAAGGTGATCGGCAAGCCGCAGGATCTGGAACCTGCGCTGAACATCCCGGGAGGTGTGGTGCAGACTCTGGAGAAGGAGCAGGCCACGGTCACCGTGGAACGCTCGGAGAAGATCGTCGTGGACGCCTTGCGACCTGCGAAGCGGCCTGACTACGCTCGGTCGTCCTCCCAGTGACGGGCGGACGCATGGGCGTCGTCGCGCGGGGGCATGAGGTTGCGGGGGGTCGGCGCACCGGAACTACGGTGCGTGGTGGAAACTGTTTGGTGGTCACGGACGTTGTGAGAATGTCTGGCTCACCGACGAGTGCCGGTGTGTGCAATCAGGGTTCGTCCTGCCCCACGGGCGGGTCTGTTTCGGTCAAGGGGAATCGCCCGTGAAGTTGTTTGCGAAGTTGTTCGGCAAGAGCGCACGTGAGGACAGCGGCAATCCGGCCACTGCCCGGCACCGTGCCCCGCGCCATGGAGATGCCGAGGAGCAGGGCGCAGGGCGCCCGATGTTCCGCGATCAGGTCGCTGGTCCAGGTGGTGACAATTCGGGCGGACAGGGCGCGTCGTCTGTTGACCCTGCCGGTCCCGGCCGCATAGGTTTCGGGGAACCTTCAACCTCAAGTACGGGTGGAGGGTTCGCCCCGGGCCCGTACGGATCGAATGCCCCCGCGGGGCAGCCACGGCAGGAGGACCCGTCCATGGCCCTGGTGTGTACGAGGTGCGGGAACCGCAACGCCGAGGCGAGTCGGTTCTGCTCCAACTGCGGTGCGCCGCTGCGGGCCGGAGCCACTCCGGAGCGTGCGTCCGAGACCACCTCGACGATCTCCATCTCGGGCCTGGAGGCCTACGACGCCGAGGCCACGGGACAGAACCCGTCTCCCGCGCTCTCCCCGGAGGCGCAGGCGGCCGTCGACGCCCTGCCGCTCGGCTCGGCGCTCCTGGTGGTGCGCCGCGGTCCGAACTCGGGCAGTCGCTTCCTGCTGGACGGCGAGCTGACCACGGCCGGCCGTCACCCGCAGAGCGACATCTTCCTCGACGACGTGACCGTGTCGCGTCGGCACGTGGAGTTCCGTCGGGTCCAGGACGGTTCCTTCACCGTCGCGGACGTGGGCAGCCTCAACGGCACGTACGTCAACCGGGAGCGGATCGACTCGGTCTCGCTCTCGAACGGCGACGAGGTGCAGATCGGCAAGTACCGACTGGTCTTCTACGCGAGCCAGCGGGCCGTCGGCCTCTGACCCACCCCCAGGCGCCGCCTGGGGGTACGACCCCCAGGGAAGGCTCATGCTTCAAACACCGAGGGGCGGTGCCGGGAACGGCACCGCCGCCGCGGACCGTCGGCTGATGAGCATCGGTACCGTGCTGAACCAACTGCGTGACGAATTCCCCGAGGTCACGATCTCGAAGATTCGGTTCCTCGAGGCCGAGGGGCTCATCGAGCCGCAGCGCACACCGTCCGGTTACCGGAAGTTCAGCCCGGAGGACGTCGAGCGGCTCGGCCACGTCCTGCGGATGCAGCGGGACCACTATCTGCCGCTCAAGGTCATCCGTGAGCACCTCGAGGCGCTGGAACGCGGTGAGAGGCCTCCGCTGCCGCCCCTGGGGCGTCAGCGGGAGGAAGGCGACGGGCACGGCCGGGACGAGGCCGAGGGGCCGACGGCGGCCCGTGTGGGCCGTGACGAGCTGCTGGCCGCCGCCGAGATCGACGAGGGACAACTCCACGAGTGGGAGGCGTACGGCCTGGTCGCGCCTTTGCCGGACGGCGGGTACGACGCGGAGGCCGTCACCGTCGCCTCGCTCGTGGTCGAGCTCGGCCGGTTCGGCATCGAGCCACGCCACCTGCGGGCCATGAAAGCCGCCGCCGAGCGGGAGGCCGCGCTGGTGGACGCGGTGGTCGCGCCGCTGCGCAGGCACCGCAATCCGCAGACCAGGGCCCATGCCGAGGCCCGTACCAGAGAGCTGGCGGGCCTCACGGGAAGGCTGCACTCGGCGCTCGTGCAGACCGCGCTCGGCGTCAGATTGCCCTGACTCGGCCGCACCCGTCCGGTACTCGACGGGTGCCCGACTACCCAAACCTGCCAGCCACGTCCTAGGGTTGCTGTGTGAACGAGCTCGACGTCGTAGGTGTCCGGGTCGAAATGCCCTCCAACCAGCCGATCGTGCTCCTGCGTGAAGTGGGAGGCGACCGGTACCTCCCCATCTGGATCGGACCAGGTGAGGCCACCGCCATTGCCTTCGCGCAGCAGGGCATGGCACCCGCACGGCCGCTGACCCACGACCTTTTCAAGGACGTGCTGGAGGCGGTCGGCCAAGAGCTCTCCGAAGTGCGCATCACCGACCTGCGGGAAGGTGTCTTCTACGCGGAGCTGGTCTTCGCCAGCGGTGTCGAGGTGAGCGCGCGTCCTTCCGACGCCATAGCGCTGGCGCTGCGGACCGGGACGCCGATCTTCGGGAGCGACGGCGTGCTGGACGACGCCGGTATCGCCATCCCCGACGAGCAGGAGGACGAGGTGGAGAAGTTCCGCGAGTTCCTCGACCAGATCTCGCCCGAGGACTTCGGCACCAACAGCCAGTGAGCCGCATTCCGACGGTCCGGTTTCGGACCATTCGGCTAGCCTTTCCCCGGCACGAGGTACGAGAAACCACTCTCAGGGTGATTATCACTCGGCGTGCCGAGTGTGGCGATCGTTGACGAGCCCCTGGCGACTGCCTACCGTCGAGAAGGCAGGTCAAGGAGGGAGGTCGGCGTGAGAAGCAGCGGCGACGGTACGGCGATGGGCGGTCCGTACCCGTTCCACGGCGGTGCGGTCGATCACTCCCCGAACCGACCGATGGCGGTCCAGGGAAGCGGGGACGCCACGTCCGAGGAAGCGGAACAATCCGGGCACGTCGGCTATCGCGGCCCCACCGCGTGCGCGGCTGCGGGCATCACCTACCGGCAGCTCGACTACTGGGCCCGTACGGGCCTGGTCGAGCCCAGTGTGCGGGCGGCCGGCGGCTCCGGGACGCAGCGGCTCTACAGCTTCCGCGACGTCGTCGTCCTCAAGATCGTGAAACGGTTCCTCGACACGGGTGTGTCGCTGCAGAACATCCGCACCACCGTCCAGCACCTGCGGGAGCGCGGGTTCCGCGACCTCGAGCGAATGACCCTGATGAGCGACGGCGCGACCGTGTACGAGTGCACGACGTCCAGTGAGGTCCACGAGCTGCTCCAGGGCGGGCAGGGGGTCTTCGGGATCGCCGTGGGCGTCGTCTGGCGCGACGTCGAGGCCGCCCTGTCCCAGCTGCACGGCGAGCGCATCGACACCGGGGAGACGCTGATCGGGCACAACCCCGCCGATGAGCTGGCCAGAAGGCGCAACAGGGCCGTCTGAGGCCGCGTTGTCAGTGGCGTAGGGCAGCATCAGAGATGTGAGAAGCGCGCCGACGATCCTGCATCTGGACATGGATGCCTTCTACGCGTCCGCAGAGCAGGCCGCGAAGCCCAGTCTGCGCGGAAAAGCCGTGGTCGTGGGCGGTCTCGGGCCGAGGGGCGTGGTGGCCACGGCTTCCTACGAGGCGCGAAAGTTCGGGGTGCACTCGGCGATGCCCATGGGGCAGGCGCGCAGGCTGGCGCCCAACGCCGCCTATCTGGTGCCGCGCTTCGGGTTGTACCGCGAGATCAGCGAGCAGGTCATGGGGCTGCTGCGGGAGCTGTCGCCCCTGGTGGAGCCGCTCAGCCTGGACGAGGCCTTCGTGGACCTGGAGGCGGGCGGCGTCGCCGACTCGGCGGAGTCGGCCAGGGCCGTGGGGGAGCGGTTGCGGGCGGACATCAGGGCGGTGACGGGGCTCTCCGGGTCGGTGGGGCTCGCCGCGTCCAAGATGCTGGCGAAGATCGCCTCCGAGGAGGCCAAGCCGGACGGGCTCAGACTCATAGCGCCGGGGACGGAGCGGGCGCTCCTGGGGCCGATGTCGGTGCGGACGCTGCCCGGGGTGGGGCCCGCCACGGGGGACCATCTGCGGCGGGCCGGGATCCTGACGGTCGCCGAGATCGCGGAGGCCGGTGAGGACGAGCTCGTACGGCTGCTGGGGAAGGCCCACGGGGGCTCTCTGTACGCGATGGCGCTCGCGCGGGACGAGCGGCCGGTGGTGGCGGAGCGGGAGTCGAAGTCGGTCAGTGTCGAGGACACGTACGACGTGGACATCCATGACCGGGTGCGGGTCAGGGCGGAGGTCGCGCGGCTCGCCGAGCGGTGTGTGCAGCGGCTGCGGGCGTCGGGGCACTCGGGGCGGACCATCGTGCTCAAGGTGCGGCGGTTCGACTTCTCCACGCTGACGCGCTCCGAGACGCTGCGCGGGCCCACCGACGACCCCGGGGTGGTCCAGGAGGCCGCCGCGCGGCTCCTGGAGGCCGTGGACACCACGGGGGGCGTCAGGCTCCTGGGAGTGGGTGTCACGGGCCTCACGGACTACACGCAGGAAGACCTCTTCGCGCAGGCCCAGGCGGAGGCGCAGACAGCGAGCGCTGCGGTGGTGTCCCTGGTCAAGGGGGAGGACGACGGGTCGGCGCAGGCGGTGGGACCGGAGCCGGAGCGTGTCGAGGAGCCGGTGGCGCCGGCGCAGAGACGGTGGACCGCCGGGCACGACGTGCGGCATGCCGAGTACGGGCACGGATGGGTGCAGGGGAGCGGTCTGGGGCGGGTGACGGTGCGCTTCGAGACGCCGTTGTCGGAGCCGGGGCGGGTGAAGACGTTCCGTACGGACGATCCGCGGCTCGAGCCCGCGGAGCCGTTGCCGCTGGTTGCCGCACCGGCGAAGGACGGGCCCGCGCCGCGGGCTTCCGGCTGAGCTGGGCCGGGTCAGGGGCTCTCCGTGCCCGCGACGTGGCCGAAGTTCTGGTCGGGCGGTGGCATGGAGGAGGGGGGTGGCTGCGGGGGAGTCGTGTCCAGGCCGTAGTGGTGGTAGAGCTGGAGTTCCTGCTCGGGGGAGAGGTGGCGCCCCACTCCGAAGTCCGGGGCGTCCTTGATCAGGTCCCGGTCGAAGGGGATGCGCAGAGTGCCGTCCTCGACGAGTTCGCTGGGTTCCAGCGGGACGAAGGCGTCCCGGCTGAAGAGACCGGTGCGTATGGCCGCCCACTCCGGGGTGCCGGTGGCGTCGTCGAGGTAGACCTCGTCGACCGTGCCGATCTTCGCCCCGTTCCGGTCGAACGCCTTGCGGCCGATCAGGTTGCGCGGATCGATATCGGTCTGCACGGGCCCTCCAGCTGGTCGCGGCTTGTCGAAAACGGGCGTAACTCATCCTTAATCATTCGTAGTCACTACGAAAGAGCACTTCGGGGCAGGTGGCCACTCGAGGGATCGGTGACGGTCCTCGCTGGTAGGCTGGCGCCTGGCCGCTGACCCCGTGCGGGAGAGCTCTCCGGATCACATGTCCGGAGGCGCCGAAGGAGCAAATCCTCCCCGGAATCTCTCAGGCACCCGTACCGCACGGACGAGGTCACTCTGGAAAGCAGGGCGGGCGTCGGGCGGGCACGTTCGGAACCCTTCCTCACCGACGGTGAAAGCAGATCTGTCGAGAGACGGGCCTGTGAAGCTCTCAGGTTGACATGACAGAGGGGGAGGCCGTCCGGGTACCCGCGCCGTGGTACCCCTCGCAGGTCGTGCAGACCAGGAGGCCTCCGCAATGACTGCCACCAATCGCATCCCGCTCTCCGAGCTCGAGCAGGGCATCCCCTTCGAGCAGCGGCACATAGGGCCCGATGCGGAAGCGCGGGCCAAGATGCTCGCCCAGGTCGGGTACGGCTCGCTCGACGAGCTCACGGCCGCCGCGGTACCGGATGTGATCAAGAACGCCGATGCGCTCGACCTGCCCGGCGCGCGCACCGAGGCCGAGGTGCTGGCCGAGCTGCGCTCCCTCGCCGACCGCAACCAGGTCCTCGACTCCATGATCGGACTCGGGTACTACGGCACCTTCACCCCGCCGGTCATCCTGCGCAACGTGATGGAGAACCCGGCCTGGTACACGGCGTACACGCCGTACCAGCCCGAGATCTCGCAGGGCCGCCTCGAAGCGCTCCTCAACTTCCAGACGATGGTCGCCGAGCTGACCGGACTGCCCACCTCCGGGGCCTCGCTCCTCGACGAGGGCACCGCCGCCGCCGAGGCCATGGCGCTGTCGCGGCGCATGGGCAAGGTCAAGAACGGCGTCTTCGTCGTCGACGCCGACGCGCTGCCGCAGACCATCGCCGTGATCCGGACCCGGGCCGAGCCGACCGGTGTCGAGATCGTCGTCGCCGACCTGAGCCAGGGCATCCCGGCCGAGGTCGCCGAGCGCGGTGTCGTGGGCGTGCTCGTCCAGTACCCGGGCGCCTCCGGTGTCGTACGGGACATCAAGCCGCTCATCGACGAGGCCCACGAGCTCGGCGCCGTCGTCACCGTCGCCGCCGACCTGCTCGCGCTGACCCTGCTCACCTCGCCGGGCGAGCTCGGCGCCGACATCGCCGTCGGCACGACCCAGCGCTTCGGTGTGCCGATGGGCTTCGGCGGCCCGCACGCCGGCTACATGGCGGTCCGCGAGAAGTTCGCCCGCAGCCTCCCCGGCCGCCTCGTCGGCGTCTCCGTCGACGCCGACGGCAACAAGGCCTACCGTCTCGCCCTGCAGACCCGCGAGCAGCACATCCGCCGCGAGAAGGCCACCAGCAACATCTGCACCGCCCAGGTGCTGCTCGCCGTCATGGCCGGAATGTACGCCGTGTACCACGGGCCCGAGGGCCTGAAGTCCATCGCCCGCCGCACCCACCGCTACGCGACGCTCCTCGCGGCCGGGCTCACCGGGGGCGGCTACGAAGTCGTCCACGGTGCCTACTTCGACACGCTCACGGTGCGGGCGCCCGGCAAGGCCGAGCAGCTGGTGGCCGCCGCCCGTGAGGGCGGCGTCAACATCCACCTCGTCGACGCCGACCACGTCTCCCTCTCCTGCGACGAGACCACGAAGCGCGCCCAACTGGCCGCCGTCTGGGGTGCGTTCGGCGTCGACGCCGACATCGAGGCGCTGGACGCCACCACCGCGGACACGCTGCCCGAGGGTCTGCTGCGCGGCGACGACTACCTGACGCACCCCGTCTTCCACCAGCACCGTTCCGAGACCGCGATGCTGCGCTACCTGCGCAGGCTCGCCGACCGTGACTACGCGCTCGACCGCGGCATGATCCCGCTCGGCTCCTGCACCATGAAGCTCAACGCGACCACCGAGATGGAGCCGGTCACCTGGCCCGAATTCGGCCAGCTGCACCCCTTCGCCCCGGCCGAGCAGGCCCAGGGCTACCTGACGCTCATCCGTGAGCTGGAGGAGCGCCTCGCCGAGGTCACCGGCTACGACAAGGTCTCCCTGCAGCCCAACGCGGGCTCGCAGGGCGAGTTGGCCGGACTGCTCGCCGTGCGTGGGTACCACCGCGCCAACGGCGACGACCAGCGCACCGTCTGCCTCATCCCGTCCTCCGCACACGGCACCAACGCCGCGAGCGCCGTCATGGCGGGCATGAAGGTCGTCGTCGTGAAGACCGCCGACGACGGCGAGATCGACGTCGAGGACCTGCGCGCCAAGATCGAGAAGCACCGCGACGAGCTGTCCGTGCTGATGATCACCTACCCCTCGACGCACGGCGTCTTCGAGGAGCACGTCGCCGACATCTGCGCCCAGGTGCACGAGGCCGGCGGCCAGGTGTACGTCGACGGTGCCAACCTCAACGCCCTGGTGGGCCTCGCCAAGCCGGGCCACTTCGGCGGCGACGTCTCGCACCTCAACCTGCACAAGACGTTCTGCATCCCGCACGGCGGCGGCGGCCCCGGCGTCGGCCCGGTCGGCGTCCGCGAGCACCTCGCCCCGTACCTGCCCAACCACCCGCTGCAGCCCGCCGCGGGCCCCGAGACCGGCGTCGGTCCGATCTCGGCGGCGCCGTGGGGCTCCGCCGGAATCCTCCCGATCTCCTGGTCGTACGTCCGCCTCATGGGCGGCGAGGGCCTCAAGCGCGCCACCCAGGTCGCGGTGCTCTCCGCCAACTACATCGCCAAGCGCCTCGAGCCGCACTACCCGGTGCTCTACACCGGTCCCGCGGGCCTCGTCGCGCACGAGTGCATCGTGGACCTGCGGCCGCTCAGCAAGGCGACCGGCGTCAGCGTCGACGACATCGCCAAGCGCCTCATCGACTACGGCTTCCACGCGCCGACCATGTCGTTCCCCGTCGCCGGCACGCTGATGATCGAGCCGACGGAGAGCGAGGACCTGAACGAGATCGACCGGTTCTGCGAGGCGATGATCGCCATCCGTCGGGAGATCGAGAAGGTCGGCTCCGGCGAGTGGGCCGCCGACGACAACCCGCTGCGGAACGCCCCGCACACCGCCGCCGCGCTGAGCGGTGAGTGGGAGCACGGCTACAGCCGTGCGGAGGCCGTCTTCCCGGCCGGGGTCGTCGCGGCGGACAAGTACTGGCCGCCGGTGCGCCGCATCGACCAGGCGTACGGCGACCGGAACCTGGTCTGCTCCTGCCCGCCGCTGGACGCGTACGAGGACTGATGCACGCGCCCGCTTCGAGCGGGCATGCGTCGGGGCCGGTTCGGAGAGTTCTCTCCGGGCCGGCCCCTCGTTGTTCCGTGGTGCTCAGGTGCTGTGCGGCAGTGCCGTGCGGTCGTGCGGTGTGCCGGCGGTCAGGCTGCCGTCATGACCTGGTCGGTGCCCAGCGGTCGGTGCGGCGCGATGATCTGGCCGTCCGGCAGCAGCTCACCGGTGTCCTCGAAGAGCAGGACGCCGTTGCACAGCAGGCTCCAGCCCTGCTCCGGGTGGCTTGCCGTGAGGAGCGCGGCTTCCCGGTCGGCGGAGTCGGCTGTCGGGCACGGTGGTTGGTGCTGGCACATGGAAGGGTTCTTTCGCTGCGATGTGATGGCTGTGACGTCGGTCCTGTGGCTCGATGCGGTGTTCATAACCGCCCCCCGTTGTAGTCGGTCCGATCCCAGTGTTGCCCTACGGGCGTCAATCCGCAGGGATTTTGCCGCAGCGGCTCCTACTGCTTTATGACGTATCACCCGCCCGGACGGTTCAGCCCAACTTCCCTGTCTCTTCGGGTGGTTCGGGGTGGCCTGACCGGGCTAGTCCACTTGGGTGGGTGGGCAGCGCTGTGCCCCGCGGCCGGTGGGCGGCGGGGCACGGAAGCGTGACGGGCGCTGTCAGGCGGGTGAGCTCAGGAGCGGTGCCGGTGTCAGGCGGTGGTTGAGCATCGGCAGGAGCTCGGCGACGCGGTGCGGGCGGTGGGCCGCGATGCCGGGCGGGGCGGGCGCGAGCGGCACGAGCAGATCAGTGGCGGCCAGTGAGCCCTCGGCGCCGTCGTCCGTGCAGTCCCGGTGGAGCCAGAGCGTCAGCATGTACAGCTCCGGTACGGACAGCAGCCGCGGCTGGCACGGCATCGGCATGGCCTCCGCGTGCCGCAGGGCGCGCTCCGTCGAGGTGATGTAGGGCCCCTCGAAGAAGTGGGAGAACGCCCACCCGTCCGGTGTGAGGATCGTGTCGGCCGCGGCGACGGACCGCTCGGCGCAGCGGATCAGGAAGCGCCAGCCGGCCAGCCGGGTGGGCGATGTGGCCTGCGGAGTGATGTGGTCCAACACGTGGACCGGCAGCGGGAGTTCGGGGTTTGCCGGTCCCTGTGCGGTACGCAGGGACGGCGTGCGGGCCTCACTCACGGCGGTGGGGGAACCGAGTGCGGCGAGGACGCAGCGCAGGGCGGGCGCGGGAGCCGGGGGGACATGCAGCGGCATGGTGGGTCGCCTCTCTCATTCGACAGGCACAGTGGAGCGGGGGCAGGTGCGTGACGGCGCTGTCAGCTCTGGGTCAGAGGGGCGGGGGCTGGGCCGCGAGCGCCAACTCTCTGCCTAGATTGCGGAGTTTATACGAGCTGTGTTCGAGCGGTGTTTCATCTAGACGCTCCGTATATTGCGAGCAAGGACTTATCGGGCCGTCCTCGTGCGGGACTTGTGCGGTCCTTTACACCGATTTAGTACGGGCCCCGGCGCCACGACCTCGTATTCCCCGTTCCGCGCGGTCGGCCGAATTTTGCCGGTGCTTTTGACCAGGCGCTTCGGAAGGGAATCTTCACCGTGCCGCATGCCCGGTGAATGTGCCCGGCACGCGACGCGTCGAGCGTACTGGTCGGCGGCCTGTCGCGGGGCGTTATCGATCACATTGCCTGGGCATCATCACCCGTACACAGCGGCCGGATCCTTGGCTGCCCGTTCGAGGAGGGACGCTTCGATGGGGGAGAAGGTCGTGGCGGGCACGTTCGACCTGGCCGACAGGCACCACTACCGAGGCAAGCTCCGAGAGTGTCTGGCGGGGCTGGAGCGGATGCTGGCGGAGGAGCGATTCGACAGGCCCAAGAATCTCATGGGCATGGAGATCGAGCTGAATCTCGCCGGGCCCGACGGACTGCCGAGAATGTTGAATGCGCAGGTACTCGAGCGCATCGCGAGCCGGGATTTCCAGACGGAACTCGGAATGTTCAATCTCGAAGTCAACATCGCCCCGCACCGGCTCGGTGGACGCGTTCGCGACCGCCTCGCGGAGGAACTGCGTACGGGCCTCAACTATGCACACAGGAAAGCGGCCGAACTCTCCGCCGGTATTGTCATGATCGGCATTCTGCCGACCCTGAACCGCGCCGACCTGGTCTCCGCGAACCTCTCCGACGTCGACCGGTACGCCCTCCTCAACGACCAGATCGTGGCGGCGCGCGGCGAACACTTCGCCCTTGACATCCAGGGCGTGGAGCGGCTGACCTGCACTTCGACGTCGATAGCGCCCGAAGCGGCCTGCACCTCCGTGCAGTTGCACCTCCAGGTCACGCCCGGCCGGTTCGCCGACGTGTGGAACGCGGCGCAGGCCATCGCCGCCGCGCAGATCGCCGTCGGTGCCAACGCGCCCTTCCTGTTCGGCCGCGAGCTGTGGCGCGAGTCCCGGCCGCCGCTGTTCCTCCAGTCCACGGACACCCGCTCGCCGGAGCTGCAGACCCAGGGGGTGCGGCCGCGCACCTGGTTCGGGGAGCGCTGGATCACCAAGCCGCTGGAGCTCTTCGAGGAGAACCTGCGGTACTTCCCCGCGCTGCTGCCCCTCATGGAGGAGGAGGACCCGCTGGGCGTCCTCGACGCGGGCGGTGTTCCGCGCCTCGGCGAACTCGTCCTGCACAACGGCACCGTGTACCGCTGGAACCGCCCGGTGTACGGCATCGCCGACGGCGTCCCGCACCTGCGCGTGGAGAACCGCGTCCTGCCCGCCGGTCCCTCGATCACCGACGTCATCGCCAACGCCGCCTTCTACTACGGGCTCGTGCGGGCGCTCGCCGAGGAGGCGCGGCCCGTGTGGTCCCGGCTGCCCTTCGAGACCGCCGCCCGCAACTTCGATGTCGCGTGCCGCCACGGCATCGACGCCACCCTGCAGTGGCCGCGCCGCGGCAGGCTCGGCGGCACCACCGAGGTGGCGGCCGTCCACCTCGTACGCGAGGAACTGCTGCCGCTCGCCGCGGCGGGCCTCGACGCGTGGGGTGTGGAGCCCGCCGACCGCGACCTGTACCTCGGGGTGATCGAGGAGCGGTGCCGACGGCGGATCAACGGCGCGTCCTGGCAGGCGACGACGTACCACCGGGCCCGGGACGGCGGCATGTCCAGGGAGGAGGCGCTTGCCGCGACCACCAAGCGGTACAGCGAACTGATGCACACGGGGGAGCCGGTGCACACGTGGCCGGTGGGGCTGCGGGGATCGGCGGCACCGCTGGGCTGAGCAGCCGACAGCGGGACACAGGGAGCCGGGGACGGTCAGCTCTGGTTGCTGCCCGCCTCCATGATCGCCTTGAGGATCACCGCGTGGATCTGGGCCGGGTCGTCGACCTGATGCCCGGAGCCACCGGTCGCCTCCGCGATCTGCTGCACCTCGTCCTTGTCCGCCTCGGGGCCGACCGCGATGGCGATGATCGGCACCGGGTGCTCGCGGTCCGCGATCTCCTCCAGCTGCGCGATCAGGGAGCTGCGCGAGATGCTGCCCGGGTCCTGGTTGGCGCCGTCGGTCAGGATCACCAGGGCGTTGAACTTGCCGCGCGCGTACGTCGACCGGGCTTCCTTGTAGGCGGCGAGCGTCGTGTCGTACAGGCCCGTGGCGCCGCCCGGCACGGGCTGCAGTTCGCTGAAGGCCTCGGACAGCGCGGCGCGGTGGGTCGTGCCGCTCTTGCGGTCGCCCAGGCGCCGGGTCGGTTCCAGTTCGCGGTAGTCGCGGGCTCCGTCGAGGCGGGTGGCGAACTCCCACAGGCCGATCTCGTCCTCGTCGGTGAACCCCGCGAGTGCCCGTAGCAGCGACGCCTTGGTGACCTCCATACGGGACTGGTCGCGGCCGGGCACGAACTGCCGCATGGATTCCGAGGCGTCGACGACGGTGCTCAGCCTGGCGCTCTGCACGGTGATCGTCCACATGCCCAGGGTCTCCTGAAGCTCCTTGTCCGACGGCGGATCCGTGGCCTCGTCGGCGTACGGCTGCGGGGTGCGGCCGCCCGCGGCGGTGACCAGCCCGTCGGACGGCTGGTCGGGGTCGGTCCTGAAGCCGTGCTCGGCCAGGATCCGCCGGCCGTCGTCGTCGCTGAACATCGTCATGAAGCGCAGCGCCGCGCGGCTCGTGTCGGTGGACATCCGGCCGTCCTCGACGAGCGTGTACGGGTAGTCGAGCCGCGGCGAACCGTCCTTCGGGTAGAAGAGGGCGAGGCTGTCTTCCTCGCCCGCCGACGCGTTGTGCGCGTACGCGGCCTGTTCGGAGAGGACCAGTGCCTGGTTGCGGCGCCGGTCGCCCTGCTCGGCGCCGGAGCCGTCGCGGGCCAGCGTGTCCAGGAGCCGGTCGTCGCTGTCGGAGGTGCGGGACGCCAGAGCCTTGGCCAGGGCGGCGGCCTGCGTGTCGCCCTCCTTGCCGCCCTGCTTCTTCGCGGACGCACCCATCGCGGCGAGGGCGAGCAGACCGCTCGCGCTGCGCGCGGGATCGGCCGTGCCGAGGCGCAGCTTGTCGCTCTTCGTACCGGCCGTGGTCAACTCCGGCCAGCTGTACGTTCTCTTCGGCCAGCCCAGCGACTCGGCGGCGGACGGCACCATGCCGATGCCGACGGGCGACGAGGCGATGTTGCCCGCGGGGGAGACCTTGCTCCGCTTGGCGCCGAGGCCGACGCGCTGTACCCACGCGTCGGAGTCCGGCACCCACACGTCGTACTCCGGATCGCCCTTGCCCGAGCGGAGTTCGGCCGCCACCTCGTACGAGTCACGCGCGGTCACCCGCACGTCGACGCAGTGCCCGTCCGAGGTGATCTCCTGCTCGCGCGCCTCGTCGGCCGCCTCGCGCAGGGCCGGAGACACGGCGGGATCGGCGACGACGTCGAGCCGCACCGCGTCGTCGCCGCACGAACCGCCGAACGAGAGCAGCCCGCCGCGGACCGCGGCCGCCGCGCCTCCCGCCACCACCAGGACGAGCGCCGTGGCGAGGGCGACGATGCGTCCGCGCGACTGAGGCCGGGGGCCGGGCGTGGCCGTCCCGCGCTCATCGGGCAAGCTGTGACGTCCCATGGCGGTGGTGCCCCTCCTTGAATGATGAAGCAAGGAAAGAAGGGGCCCGCGCGCCTGGAATCGGCGTCCGTCCCCCTCGGCCTGTCGCGCACGATTTTCGTAACTTCTTTCGAGACCCTAGCGGGGCGAGGACGGGGATGAGGCGGGATCACTCAACTGGAGGCGTTAGTGCAAGCGGAGCCGGGGCCCATGGCCGGTTCTTTTCCGGCGGACGGTCCGTCGAGGCGGACTCTGAGGGACGAGACGCTGCTCGTCCTGGCCCTCTCGCTCGGTGCGAGCGGGGTGTCCGCGCTGATCAGCTTTGTGGGGTCGGTCACCAAGCCGGGGGGTCTCAAGGATCAGGCGGCCACGCTGAACGCGTCGGCCGCGCCGGGTCGGCCGTGGCTTGATCTCGCGTGGCAACTGTTCGGCATTTCGACCGCGTTGGTGCCGGTGGCGCTCGTGGCGCACTTCCTGCTGCGCGAGCGGGCGGGCCTGGGGACGATCGGTTTCGACCGGACACGGCCCTGGCCGGACCTGGGGCGCGGCGCCGCGATCGCCGCGGCGATCGGCAGCACCGGCATCGCCTTCTATCTGGCGGCGCGCGGACTCGGTTTCAACCTCACCGTGGTGCCCGAGGCGCTGCCCGACGTGTGGTGGAAGTACCCGGTCCTCGTGCTGTCCGCGGTGCAGAACGCGGTGCTCGAGGAAGTCATCGTCGTCGGGTATCTCCTGCGCCGGCTCGGGCAGTTGGGGTGGACGCCGATGGCGGCGTTGGTGGGAAGTTCGGTGCTGCGGGGTTCGTACCACCTCTACCAGGGCATCGGCGGGTTCGTCGGAAACCTCGCGATGGGCGTGGTGTTCGTCCTGCTCTACCGCAGGTGGGGGCGGGTCGGCCCGCTGGTCGTGGCCCACTCCCTGCTCGACATCGGCGCGTTCGTGGGTTACGCGCTGCTCGCGGGGAAGGTGGGGTGGCTGCCCACGCCTCCGTAGTGCGGGGGTGGGCAGCTCTTTGTTGTCCGATGGCGGTGCGGTGCGGGGTGCGAGTCGGGGGCCGGTTTCGGTTTCGGGGCCGGGCTCTGGGCTGGTTTCGGCTTCGGATTCGGCTGCGGGTCTGGCTTCGGCTCGGGGCCGGGCTCGGACGTGGATCAGGCCGCAGACTCGGGTCAGGCCGCAGACTCGGGTCAGGCGAACAGTTCGCCCTCGATGACCGTGACCGCGCGGCCGGTCAGGAGGGTGCGGTCGCCCCGCAGCCGGGTGCGGACCAGGCCGGTGCGGGCCGAGGCCTGCAGTCCGGTCAGTTCGGTGCGGCCGAGGCGCTCGGACCAGAACGGGGCGAGGGCGGTGTGCGCGCTGCCCGTCACCGGGTCCTCGTCGATGCCGACGCGCGGGAAGAAGCAGCGCGACACGAAGTCGTAGCCGCGGGTGGGGTCCTCGGCCGCGGCCGTGGCGATGATGCCGCGCTCGGAGTGGCGGACGAGAGCCTTGTGGTCAGGGGTGAGCGCCCTGACCGTCTTCTCGTCGGCGAGCTCGACCAGCAGGTCACCCGTGTTCCGGCCGGTGTCGTACGCGAGGAGGGGCTCGGCGCCGAGGGCCTCCGCGATGCCGTCGGGGACCTCGGCCGCGGTGAGCGGAGCGGTCGGGAAGTCGAGGGTGAGGGTGCCGTCCTCGTGCGCGGTCGCGGTGAGGACGCCGCTGCGTGTGGTGAAGCGGACGGTGCCGGACGCGGTGCCGGTGGTGTGGAGGACGTGCGCCGTGGCCAAAGTGGCATGGCCGCAGAGGTCGACCTCGGTGGCGGGGGTGAACCAGCGCAGCGCCCAGTCGGCCTCCCCGCCCGGCGGCAGCGGGTGGGCGAAGGCGGTCTCGGCGTGGTTGACCTCCTTGGCCACGTTCTGCAGCCAGGTGTCGTCGGGGAAGTCGTCGAGGAGCAGGACCCCGGCCGGGTTGCCGGCGAAGGGGCGGTCCGTGAAGGCGTCGACGACGCGGAGGCGGTGGGAAGTCGTCATGCGCTCACGGTAGAGGGCTGCGGGCGCGTCCGGTAAGGCCAATTCGGGGTGGCTGGACTGGTTTGGGCGGAGGATTGGCCTGGGGTGGGGGCGCAGACGGGTGTGCTGTGAGGTTGCCGGGCTGCTCGCGCCTCGTGGCTCGCGCCCCAGGGCTCGCGCCTCGTGGCTCGCGCCTGCCGGTGCGGCCCCGGCGGGCGACGTCCGATGCCGGACGCCCGTGACCCGTCACCCGTGACCGTGACCCGTCCCCTGTGACCCGGGCACCGACCGTGGGGTGGTCGAAGCTGCTCCGCCCCTCGGTTGGGGCGACGTCACTGCGTCGACCCCAGAATGCGGTCGAGTGTCCGTCGCCCCATGCTGCTCATCGTCGGATTGCTCTCGACGTAGTACCAGACGACCCCCATGGCCTGCTCGAACGCCCATGCCCTGCCGCGCTCCCACTCCAGATCGTCGCAGGCCAGTGCCCGCCGGAGCACTTCCCGTGGACCGGATTGCAACAGGTGCCAGGCGCTGACCAAATCAAGCGCGGGGTCGGCCGGGCCGAAGCCGCCGGTGTCGAGTACGCCGCTGAGCCGGCCTTCCCTGACCAGTACGTTGCCGGGGATCAGGTCACCGTGGCTCATGACGTCCGCAGCCGTGCGGGGCAACTCCCGGAAGTGGCTCCACACGTGGCGCAGCCGGGGCACATCGAGCAGCCCCTCACACTCCTCGAAGCACTGCTCCATCCAGTCGTCGTGGTGAGCGAGGACGCCACCACGATTTTCGCCGCTGAAAAGCCGCCCTCGCGTATCGGCGTCCCGCAGGCCCGCGATGAACGCCGCGAGGTCCTCGGCGAAAGCGTGCGACCCACTCGGGTCGGCATCGAAGGCGACCGTTCCCGGCAGCCATGTCTGGACCGACCACGGCATGGGGTAACCCGCTCCGGGCTTTCCCAGGGCGACGGGTTCCGGCGCGGGGAACGGGGACGCCTGTGCCAGCTCGGCGCTCGCCCGAGCTTCCCGTTCCAGAACCGCCTGCGTCTCGGCAGCATCGGCGGGCCGCAGTGGGAAGCGCGCGGAGAGGTCGTTCCCGATGCGGAAGATGGCGTGGACCGTCCCGGTCGACGGCAGGGGCCGGATCGCCTTGTCGCTCCACTGGGGGAATTGTTCGTGGATCAACGTCGCGACGATGTCGGCGGTCACATCCACCTGGTCGTCGTGCATGGCCATCTCGCGGTCCCTCTCCCCGGTCCAAGCTGACGCGACCGCCAGTATTCCTGCGCCCGGGACCAGATCAACTGAGTTTTCGGCGGCCGTGCAACACGAGACCGGTCCGTGCCGGAGCCGGGGCCGGGTTGTCAGACGAACTGTTCCGATATATCGTTGAGGCATCGCGACAGGTTCGCGACTGGTACGAACGATCAATGACAGGAGTGATCACCATGCGTTCCCATGGTTTTGAACACGAGCACGGTCGCGGCCACGGGCACGGCCGACACGGCGGCCCCGAAGGTGGCCGTGAGGGCTTCGGCCGCGAGGGGTTCGGCGGATTCGGTGGCTTCGAGGGGCGGCGCGGCGCGTTCGGTCCGTTCGGCCCCGGCTTCGGCGGGCCCGGCGGCCCCTGGGGTGGCCGCGGTGGCCGTGGTGGCGGTCCGCGCGGCAGGGCGAGGCGTGGCGACGTACGCGCGTCGATCCTGGCCCTGCTGAAGGACCGGCCCATGCACGGCTACGAGATGATCCAGGAGATCGCCGAGCGCAGCGGCGGGGCATGGAAGCCCAGCCCGGGGTCGGTCTACCCGACCCTCCAGCTGCTGGAGGACGAGGGCCTGATCAGCAGTGCGAGCGAAGGCGGCAAGAAGCTCTTCTCGCTCACCGACGCGGGGCGCACGGCGGCCGAAGAAGGTCCCGAAGCGCCGTGGGAAGAGGCCGGCCGCGGGGTCGACTGGGACACGCTGAACGAGATCCGGCAGGCCGGCTTCGGTCTGATGGAGGCGTTCGGGCAGGTCTGGAAGACCGGCAGCAAGGAGCAGCGCGAGAAGGCGCTGACCGTCATCAACGACGCCCGCAAGAAGCTGTACCTGATCCTCGCCGATGAGGACTGACGCGGTCGGGGTCGATGGTCCCTGCCGCAGATGAGGCGCCCCGCACGCATCGTGTGGGGCGCCTCTTTGCCGTGTGCCGTGCTTCTCATGCCGGGGTGTGCTCCGCGTACGAAGGGCTCCGTGTGCGAAGGGCTCCGCGTGGCGAAGGATCAGGTCACCAAGCCGTCCAGTTTGCGCAGCGACTCGTTGAGGGCGGCGGTCGCCGAGTCCTTCAGCTTGCCCGCCATCAGGGAGACCGCCGCCCCGGTGAACTCGCCCTCGATGCGGACCACTGTCGCCGACCCGTCGGGGGAGAGGGAGTAGCGGGTGCTGACGTTGACGCCCATCGGGCCCTTGCCCGCGATGGCGAAGGCGCGGGCGGTCTCCAGTTCGCCGATGGTCCAGTTGACCTCGGCGGGGAAGCCCATCAGCTTCATGTTCTCCACGAAGGTGCCGCCCACTTCCAGCGTCGTGGGCCCGCCCTGGGGAAAGCTCGTGTGCGTGGCGTTCCACTCGCCGTACGAGGAGAAGTCCGTGAGCTGGGCCCAGATCTTCTCGGCGGGCGCCTCGATCCGTGCTTCCGCGCTGACTTCGGCCATGCGGCCACCCCTTCGCGTCGGGCGCTGCGACGGCCGCAGCTGCGGTGTCGCGGAACGTAGCCGCAGGCCCCCGAACATTCAATACTGATGAGCCGTCAGTTCTGGCGGTGGGTGGAACTGTGGCCGTGGCCTCGCATGCTCCGGCGGGCCCGGGGTGAGGTACTGTTCCCTCTGCCCTGTGACGGACACAGGCGGCGCGATCTGGAGGTGAGACCCATTACCGCAGTAGCAGGTCGGGTGCTCCCCTCTCGCGACCGCACGGATCATCAGGCGTACCGGCGCAGGTGACCGAGGGAGCCCCATCAGGTTCCCGAAGGGTGTTCCTCACATGTCGGTCTCTGCTTTCTCCACGTCACACCGCTCCTCCGTCATCAGCACACTGCGTGCCGCCGGCTGCGTCTTCGCCGAGGACGAGGCGGATCTGATCCTCTCCACCGCGCGCACCTCCTCCGAAGTGGCCGTCATGGTCGAGCGCCGCGCGGCCGGTCTGCCGCTCGAACACGTCCTGGGGTGGGCGGAGTTCCAAGGGCTGCGGATCTCCGTGGACCCGGGGGTGTTCGTGCCGCGCCGTCGCACCGAGTTCCTCGTCGGCCTGGCCGCCGAACTCGCCGGACGCACGGCCGTCGTCGTCGACCTCTGCTGCGGATCGGGGGCGCTCGGTGCCGCGCTCGCCGCGGGTCTCGACCAAGTCGAGCTGCACGCGGCCGACATCGACCCGGCGGCGGTCCGCTGCGCCCGCCGCAACGTCGCCGAGGCCGGAGGCGAGGTCTACGAAGGGGACCTCTACGATCCGCTGCCCGACACTCTCAAGGGACGCGTCGACATCCTCCTCGCGAACGTCCCGTACGTCCCCTCCGAAGAGGTGGGTCTGCTGCCCGCCGAGGCCCGCGTCCATGAGGCGCGCGTGGCGCTCGACGGAGGCGCGGACGGACTCGACGTGCTGCGCCGGGTGACCGAGGAGGCGCCCACCTGGCTGGCGCCCGGCGGACACCTGCTGTTCGAGACGAGCGAGGGCCAGGTGGCCGCGGCCGTCGACGCCGTCGAGCGGGCCGGGCTTGCGGCGCGGGTGGTGAGCGACGAGGAGAGGTACGCGACGGTGGTCATCGGGACGTGGTCGGGGCCCAGGTCCTGGCGGATGTGCCAGAGGCCCGAGCCGATGCGGCAGAGGCCGTAGCCGATGCGGCACAGGCGCCGGCCGATGCGGCACAGGCGTCGGCCGATGCGGCGGATACGCTAGCCGACCCGTCGTATGACCGCCGCGTCGAACAGGTCCGACGCCCTCGGGAACGTGCTCTCGTCATGGCAGTGCCAGGCGTCCCAGAACAGGTCGGCGGGCAGCGCGTCGTCGGGTGCGTACACCCGGTAGACGTACTGCCTGCCGTCGACCGCAGGCAGGGCGACCATCCAGCACCTGCTCTCCATGCTTGTGGGACGAGCGGGGCGGCGCGATGGTTGCGCGCCGGACGCGGGGCGCCCGGCGCGCGAGGTGGTGCGGGCAAGGCGGCGCGCGAGTGTTCGCGCAGATCGTTGGATCTCATCCGTAAGGAGGACAACCGACGCCCGCTCGCCCACCCTGTGTCGGACGCGAAGATGCTTCCCGCCGCCGATGCATATGCCCCTGGGGGTTGATGTGGTGGGAGATGTGCATAGCCGTACCCCGTCGGGCGCCGAGCCCGGCCCGACCCGAGAAGAACCCGGCCCGACCCGAGAAGAACTCGACTCCGGACTCACCGCGGAGCTGGCGTCGGTGGTGTCCGGGGCGCGTCGGCGCGCCGTCCGCGACGGGGACCGGCAGATCGACACCGCGCATCTGCTGCACTCCCTCCTGGAGACCGACCCCGAGGTGCGTGCCGCTTTCGAGAGCGGTGCGCAGGCCGTACGGGTCCTCGGCTATCTCGTGCAGCGCAGCATCGGCTACGGACTTCAGTGGCAGGGCACCGTCGAGGACTCCGGTGCCGTGCCCGTGGTGACGCCCGTGCGCGAGACCGGGTGGTCCCCGTCGGCCGTCACCGCGATGGAAGTGGCCCGGGAACGCGCCGAACGACGGGGCGAACCACGCGCCCTCGGCATGGACCTGCTCGCGGGGCTCGTCGCCGACCCCGAGTGCCGGGCCGTCGAAGTCCTCGCGCGGGCGCGCGTCGACGTACCGGCGCTGCTGACCCGCATAGAGGCGGGGTGCAGGCAGAACGCGCAGTAGTTGTCCAGAGTGCGCAGTGCTGTCCGTCGGCTGTGGTGTCCGCCGATTGAGACAGGGGTCTAATGGTGTGACGCTCATGACACCGACTGGCATGATGTGCCGGTGCAAGCATCTGAGGGGATCAAGGGAAAGCCCGGCAGGGGCGTGGGACTTGGGCTCGCCCTGCTGTCGGCGGTCGCTTTCGGCGGCTCCGGTGTCGCGGCGAAACCGCTGATCGAGGCGGGCCTTGACCCCCTGCATGTGGTCTGGCTGCGGGTGGCGGGTGCCGCCCTGGTGATGCTGCCCGTGGCGTGGCGCCACCGCGGACTGCTGCGGAGCAGGCCCGCGCTGCTCGCCGGCTTCGGCCTCCTCGCCGTCGCGGGCGTCCAGGCCTGCTACTTCGCGGCGCTCTCCCGCATTCCCGTAGGCGTCGCCCTGCTGATCGAGTACCTCGCGCCCGCGCTCGTCCTAGGCTGGGTGCGTTTCGTGCAGCGACGACCGGTGACGCGGGCCGCCGCGCTCGGCGTGGTCCTCGCCGTCGGCGGCCTCGCCTGCGTCGTCGAAGTGTGGGCGGGGCTGAGCTTCGACGCCGTCGGACTCCTGCTCGCGCTCGGCGCCGCCTGCTGCCAGGTCGGCTACTTCGTCCTGTCCGATCAGGGCAGCGACGCGGGCGACGACGCCCCCGACCCGCTCGGCGTCATCGCGTACGGGCTGCTCGTCGGCACCCTCGTGCTCACCGTCGTCGCGCGGCCGTGGGGCATGGACTGGTCGGTGCTCGCCGGCGAGGCTGACCTGGACGGCTCCGGGGTGCCTGCCTGGGCTCTCCTCGCCTGGATCGTGCTCGTCGCGACGGTCGTGGCCTACGTCACCGGGGTGCTGTCCGTGCGCAGGCTCTCGCCCCAGGTGGCCGGCGTCGTGGCCTGCCTCGAAGCGGTCATCGCGACCGCTCTGGCCTGGGTCGTCCTGGGGGAGCACCTCTCGGCACCGCAGGTCGTCGGCGGCGCGGTCGTGCTGGTGGGCGCGTTCATCGCCCAGTCCTCGGCCCCGGCCGAGCCCCCGGTGCCCGGGGCCGTCCCGGCACCCGAAACGGAGTTGTCGCGCAGCGGAAGCGCGTCCTAGGGTGCCGGTCATGCACGCACGCGCACTCGTTCTTCCGCCTCCCGCCGCTTAAGCGCGGGGCGCTCACGGATCTCGCCCGAGCCGGTGGCCGGGCGGAACGGTGCTGCCCGCAGACGGAGCCAGTCATCCCTCTCTGCTGCGGAGAAATCACGTGTCGAACTCGTTGCGCACGTCCGACGTGCCCATGCTCACTGTCCCGCACCCTGTCGGACCCGACAGTGCCGGACCCGACAGAGCCGGAAGCCTCGGTGTCGGGCGCGGACTCTTCTACCTGGTCGTCGCAGGAATCGCCTGGGGCACGGCGGGTGCCGCCGCCGCTCTGGTCTTCCGGGACAGCGACATGGGGCCCGTCAGTCTGTCCTTCTGGCGGTGCGCGGGCGGCTTCGTGCTGCTGCTCGGCGCACGTCTGATCCGGCCGCGCGCCGGGGCTGCCCGGGCGGGCGCTCGGGCAGGCGCTCGGGGGGCCGCCGCCGAGCCGGTACGCCGCAGGGTGCGCCGGATCATTGCGACCGGTGTGGCCCTCGCGGTCTTCCAGACCGCCTACTTCGCCTCGGTCGAGGCGACAGGCCTCGCAGTCGGCACCGTCGTCACCATGGGCTCGGGCCCTGTCCTCATCGCGCTCGGCGCACGTATCGCCCTGGGGGAGCGGCTCGGACGCGGCGGCGTCGTCGCCGTGTTGGGCGCCCTTACAGGACTCGTCGTTCTCGTCCTCGGGGATGAGGGCGGCGGGGCGGCGAGCGTGCGGCCGGCCGGTGTGGTCTGGGGGCTCGTCTCGGCGGCCGCGTACGCCGCCATGACCCTGCTGACGCGCTGGTGGGGCAGGAGCGGCACGGCGGACTCGTCGGACACCACTGTCTGGGCGTTCGCCGTCGTCTCACTCTGCCTGCTGCCGCTCGCCGTGGCGGAGGGGTTCGTCCCGCACACCGCCGACCCCGCGCGTGTGGCGGCGTATCTGCTGTACATCGCCGCCGTGCCGACGGCGGTCGCGTATGCCCTCTACTTCGCGGGGGCCGCGGTCGTACGGTCCGCCACGGTTTCCGTGATCATGCTCTTGGAGCCGGTGGGCGCCGCGGTCATCGCGGTCGCCCTGCTCGGCGAGGACCTGACGGCGGCGACGGTGACGGGCACGGCCCTGATGCTGGCCGCGGTCACGGGGCTCGCGGTCGCGGAGACGCGGGGTGCGGTGGCGGTCCGGCGGGGCGCCCGATAGAGCGGTGCGCCTCGCCGTGACGGCGTGAGGGCCGCGGCCCGGCCGCCCTCTCCGGCTCGCTGTCCTGGGCGGGCCGGAGAGGACCGGAGCAGGCGGGGGTGGGCCGGGCAGACCCGGCGGCGCAGAAAAAACGGCGTGGAAACTGGTCGGCACGCCGTGCGCGGTCGGCACGCCGTGCGCAGCCGGGACGTCGGGCGTGGTCTGCCAGGAGCCCGGCGCGTCCACGTAGTCGTCGACCACGCCCAGGACGACGTGGGGGCGGGTGGTCAGGGCGGGCCGGGTGTGAGCCGCCGCTGCAAGTCCCAGTCGGTGTGGGCCGTGTCCCAGGGGTGGATCAGCATCAGAGCTCGAGCAGGTAGTCGGGCACCTTGATGTCGGGTGCCAGGTCCTCCGAGGGGATGAGGGCCTCGTGTCCCTTGCGGAGCGGGACGACCCCCGCCCAGTGGGGGAGACCCATGTCCTCAGGGTCGTCGTTCGGGCCGCCGGTGCGGGCCTTCGCCGACACCTCGTTCAGGTCGAGGCTGAGGACAGCGGTCGCCGCGAGCTCCTTGGTGTCGGCCGGACGGGAATCGGCCGAACGGCCCGGGACCACGTGGTCGACCAGCGCGTCCAGTGCGAGCCGCTTCTCCTCGGGGTCCGTGACCTGGTGGGCGGTGCCGTGGATCACCACGGAGCGGTAGTTGATGGAGTGGTGGAAGGCGGACCGGGCCAGGACCAGGCCGTCGACGTGCGTGACGGTCAGGCACACCTCCAGGCCCGGGTCCCGCTCCTCGGACGTGCCGCGCGCCATGCGCAAGGGCCGCGAGCCGGTCGAACCGTGCACGTACAGGCGCTCGCCCACCCGTCCGTAGAGCGTCGGCAGCACGACGGGGGCGCCGTCGCGCACGAACCCGAGATGGCAGACGTAGGCCTCGTCGAGTATCGCGTGCACCGTCGCCCGGTCGTACGAGGCACGATCCGCGGAGCGCGTGGGGATCGTGCGGTCGGTCGGTGCGTAGGCGGCGCTGTCCGGCGAGGCGCTGTCGGTGGTGCCCGGCGTCGTCTGCATGGCTCTCCCTGTGCTGAAGCTGTACTGAGGTGGTGCTGAAGCTGTACTGAGGTGCCCGCGGGCGACGGGCTCCGGGCGGCGCTGACCAGGCTGTCGAGTTGCGAGCACTATTGCACTAGTGCATACTTTGCTTTGTGCTAGGAGAGTATCGGATCAGTGGGCGGCGTGCAGCCGAGATTGCGGCCAGCGTGGAGCGGGCCGTGGGGGAAGGCGGCCTCGAACCGGGGCAACTGCTGCCGCCCATGCGTGAGTTGGCGACGCACCTCGGGGTGAACCCGAATACCGTGGCGGCCGCCTACCGCACGCTGCGCGAACGCGGCGTCATCGAGACGGCGGGACGGCGCGGCAGCCGCATCCGTCCCAAGCCCGCCACCACCACACGGGAACTCATCAGGGTGGACGCGCCGCCCGGCGTGCGCGACGTCTCCATGGGCAACCCGGACCCGAAGCTGCTGCCCGCTCTCTCCGGAGCCTTCGTCGCCGCCGCGGCGCAGAGCGACGCGCAACCCGTCCTCTACGGAGAGAGCGCGGTGGACCCGGAGCTCGAACGGTACGCACGCGCGGCGTTCGAGGCCGACGGCGTTTCGCACGCCCCGCTCGCCGTCACCTCCGGATCGCTCGACGCCATCGAACGGGTACTGGCCACGCATCTCAAGCCCGGTGACGGAGTCGCCGTGGAGGACCCGGGCTGGGGGAGCCTGCTCGACCTCGTCTCCGCCCTCGGTCTGCGCGCGATGCCCGTCGGCGTCGACGACGAGGGCCCGCTGCCCGCCGACATGGAACAGGCGCTCGCGTCCGGTGCGCGCGCCGCCGTCGTGACGGACCGCGCGCAGAACCCCACGGGTGCCGCTGTCACGGCTCCCCGCGCGCGTGCCCTGCGCGAGGTGTTCGCCGCGCACCAGGACGTGCTGCTCATCGAGGACGACCATGGCCACGGCATCGTCGACCTGCCGCTGCACCCGCTGGCGGGATCGACCCGCAATTGGGCCCTCACCCGCTCGACCGCCAAGGCGTACGGCCCCGACCTGCGGCTCGCCGTGGTCACCGGCGATCCCGTCACCGTCGACCGGCTGCGCGGGCGCCAGCGGCTCGGACCGGGCTGGGTGAGCCGGCTGCTGCAGCGAGCCGTCGCACGGCTCTGGGCCGAGGACGCGGTAGACCCGCGGGTGGTGGCGGCGTCCTACGGGCGGCGGCGCGAGGCGCTGATCGCGGCGCTCGCCGAGCGGGGCATCACCGCGTACGGACGCAGTGGCATGAACGCCTGGGTGCCGGTACCGGACGAGACGGGGGCGGTCGCGCGGCTGCTGCACGCGGGGTGGGCGGTGGCGCCGGGAGCGAGGTTCCGGCTGAACACGCCGCCCGCGGTACGGATCACCGTGGCGGCGCTGGAGGACGAGGAGATCGTCGCGGTGGCGGACGCCGTCGCCTCCGTGACCGGGCCCGCTCCCGCGCGGCGTTACGACTGACGCGGGGCTACGCTGACGGGGCGCTACGGCTGACGCGGCGTCACGACTGGCGGGGCGGAGGCCCGGCCGTCACGGTCATCGTCACCCCGCCCGCCTCTGCTCACCGCCGCGCGGGGCCGCGACTGGGTGAGCGCCGCGCCCGCCAGGACGATCACCGCGCCGACCGGTGTCGACCAGCTCAGCGATTCGCCGAGCACCGCGACACCCGCGCCGGTCGCGATGACCGGAATGAAGTACGTGACCATCTGGGCGGTGGTCGGGCCCACCTCGGCGACCAGCGCGTACTGCAACTGGAAGGCGAGCCCGGTGCCGAGGGCGCCCAACGCCACGATCGCCAGCAGCGGCACGACGGGAAAGTGCGCAGGGAACGTGGTGAACAGCGGCGTCACAACGGCCAGCTCGCCGGTCGCGACCAGCAACTGGGCGCCCGAGAGCGACAGGTTGGAGTGCCCGGACCCGGCCAGCGTGCGACGTACGTAGATCCAGCCGACCGGATAGCTGAGCGAGGCGAGCAGTGCCATCGCCGTGCCGCCGAGGTCGAGCCCGCTGAAGCCCTGCCAGGCGCCGAGCACGGTCAGCACCCCGAAGAAGCCGATGCCCAGACCCGCGACGCGGCGCCGCGAAGGACGGTCCTCGGAGAGTGCGACGAGTGACAGCGCCATGCCCCACAGGGGCGATGTCGCGTTGCAGATCCCGGCGAGCGTCGAGGGGATCGACAGTTCCGCGTATGCGAAGAGCGAGAACGGCAGGGCGTTGAGCAGCAGCGCCGACACCGTCAGGTGCAGCCAGATCCGCGCGGAGCGCGGCAGCCGCTCCCGCTTCACCACGAGCACGGCGGCGACGACGGCGGTGCCGAACACCAGCCGCCCCAGCGTGACCTGGAACGGTGCGTACCCCTCCGTGCCCACCTTGATCAGGAGGAAGCTGAAGCCCCAGATCAGCGAGAGCACGCCGAATCGGACGCGCCAGTCGAGGGCGGGTGCGGACACGGAGGTCGGTGGCGCTGCCGCTGCATGCGGCGGCGCGGGCGCGGTGGTCATGCGTCTCACGATGGACCCGACAATCTCTTAGTACAAGCGAGATTTTGTGCGTGGTACCGCGTAGCATTGCTTACATGTTGAACCTGGAGCGTCTGCGTACGCTCGACGCCCTCGCCCGGCACGGATCCGTCAGCGGCGCCGCCGCCGGGCTGCATGTGACGACCTCCGCGGTCTCGCAGCAGATGACGAAGCTGGAACGCGAAGTGGGCCAGCAACTCCTCGCCAAGAACGGCAGAGGCGTGCGCCTGACCGACGCGGGGCGGCTGCTCGCCCAGCACGCGGCGCGGATCCTCTCGCAGGTCGAGCTGGCCCAGGCGGACCTGGAGGAACAGCGCGGCAAGGCGGTGGGCGAGCTGCGGATCGCCGCGTTCCCCACGGCCATGCGCGGTCTGATGCCCGCCACGCTGTCCGCGCTCCGCGTCGACCACCCCGGGCTGCGGGTCGGCTGCCAGGAGATGGAGCCGACGCCGGCCGTCGCGGCCGTCGTGCGCGGCGACCTCGACATGGCGGTCGTCCTCGACTGGTACAACAAGCCCCTGCCGATACCGGAAGGCCTGGTCAAGGCCCCTCTCCTCGACGACCCCGCCGATGTGGCCCTGCCCGCCGCGCACCCCCTCGCCGACCGCGCCGAAGTGGACCTGGAGGAGTTCGCGGACGACGAGTGGATCACCTGGGCGGAGGGCGAGTTCTGCCACGAGTGGCTGATGTTCACGCTGCGCGGCAAGGGCATCGAGCCGCGTGTCGCGCACCGCGCGGAGGAGCACCACACCCAGCTCGCCCTGGTCGCCGCAGGCCTCGGCGTGTGCGTGGCGCCGCAGCTGGGCCGCGATCCGATGCCGGCCGGCGTGCGGACGGTTCCGGTGCGGCACCGGGTGCGGCGGCACGTGTACGTGGTGTGGCGGGCGGATGCGGACCGCCGCCCGTCGATCAGGGCGGCGGCGGAGGCGCTGAGGGGAGCGGGGGCCGGACTGCGGTAGTTCCCGCCCGGCGGACGGCTTGGGGCGTTGGCGACGAGGCCCCCAGCAGGACGGCGACGACGACGATGATCAAGACCACGAACGGCCACCTCCGGGTGGGAGTCGGTCGCGCCCCGAGGGCCGGAGCGCCGAGGTCTTGTCCTTCCGGGCCGCACGCGCCCTCTATCTGGAGAAACGTCTCTTCGTCCTCGAGCGGGCAGTCCTCATTGGTCCGGTGAGCCCCCCTCGGGGAGTCCCGCGATGGTGATTCCGGGAGGACTACGACGGTCGGCCGAGGCCTGCGAGCTTCCGGAAGTCCCAGGACGCGACGGCGTCCGGAGTCAGGCGCAGCCAGGCATGACGGCCGTCGTGCGGCATCTCGTCGAGACCGAAGACCTTGCGTGCGAACAGTCGCTCCGGGGCGACGAGCTCCGGGCAGGGGTCGCCCGTGCGCGGGACCTCGCCCACGAACTCCACCGTGCCGGACAGCTCCACGCCGCGCAGTTCGCCGTACTCCTCGCCGGTGTCGACGACCACGGCGATCCGCGGGTCCTTGCGCAGATGTGCCCAGCGCTTGCTGCGGGTGGTCGAGTACAGCCAGAGCGACGTGCCGTCCCAGGCGAACCAGAGCGTGCCCGCGTGCGGCGCTCCGTCGGACGACACGGTCGCCACCCGGCAGGTGCGCTCCTCGGCGAGGAACGCGTCGAGCTCCTCGGGCGTCATCATGATCCGGCGCCCCCGGCGCTGTGTGACGGCCATGTGCCCTCCCGTTCGGACCCGCCTGACTGGGCGTCAGGAACACTGTCGGGAAAGCATGGACGCTCTTCCCTGGTCGCGCAATGGCCGCTAGCCTCTCGCCGGCCGGTGTCCGGGCCGACCGCGACGAGGGGAAGCCATGCCGTCGTACGACAAGCTCCGGGAGATCCTCGACCCCGCCACCACCGCCCTGCTGACCGTCGAATGCCAGCAGGGCGTAGTCGGCACCGAGAGCGCCCTGCCCGAACTCGCCGCCGCAGCGCGGTCCTCCGGGGCCCTCGCCAATGTCGCACGGCTCGTCGCCGCGGCGCACCGATGTGGCGTCCAGGTGCTGCACGCGGTCGCCGAGCGGCGGCCCGACGGGCGCGGGGCCAGCCACAACGCCCGGCTGTTCCGGGCCGCCGAGCGCCTGCCCGTGCAGCAGCTCTCGGGCACGGCGGCCGTACGGATCGCGCCGCCGATAGAGGTGGCCGACGAGGACTTCGTCGTACGCCGCCTGCACGGCCTGTCACCCGTCGCGGGCACCGACGTGGACCCGCTCCTCCGCAACATCGGCTGCCGCACCCTGCTGGTCACCGGAGTCTCGGCCAACGTCGCGATACCGAACGCGGTGTTCGACGCGGTGAACCTCGGCTACACCGCCGTCGTGCCCGCCGACGCCATCGCGGGCGTCCCCGCCGACTACACGTCGGCCATGATCCGCAACACCCTCGCGCTCGTCGCCACCATCACCGCCACCCAGGACGTGCTGGCCGCCTGGAAGCTGCCGGGCCGACCGGTCAGGCCTGCTTGATCGAGCCGCCGGTCACGGCGATCGCGACGGCCGGCAACGGCTTCGGCGCGGGCCCGCCCCGCACGCTGCCGTCGGCGATGTCGAACTTGCTGCCGTGGCACGGACAGTTGACGGTGCCGTTCTCCACGCTCGTCACCGGGCACCCCTTGTGGGTGCAGAGGCTGGAGAACGCCTTGAACTCGCCCTTCGTGGGCTGGGTGACCACCACCTCCGCGTCCTTGAAGACCTTGCCGCCGCCCACGGGGATGTCGGCGGTCTTGGCGAGGACGCCGCCTCCGTCACCCTCGGCGGTGCTGTCGCCGCCGCTCCCGCCGCCCCCGCACGCGGTGAGGGCGGCGGCCAGGCCCGCGGCGCCGATCGTGGCCACGACCGTGCGGCGGCCGGGTCCGGGGAGCGTCTCTTCGTATGTCGTCATGTCCAGTGGTACGGGGCGGCGGGACACTCCGTTCAACTCTGTAATCTGGGCCAATGCTCAGCCACGTCACCGCGGTCCGTTACGTCACACCCTTGAGGGAAGGCGGATCACTGCCCGGGCTCGTCGAGACCGACGACCACGGGACGTACGGAACGTACGTCCTCAAGTTCACCGGCGCGGGACAGGGCCGCAAGACACTCGTCGCCGAGGTGATCTGCGGAGAGCTGGCCCGCGGGCTCGGCCTGCGGATGCCGCGGCTCACGGGCATCGTGCTGGACCCGGTCCTCGGCCTCGGTGAGCCCGACGAACGCGTGCAGGCGCTGCTCAAGGCCAGCGGCGGCCTCAACCTCGGCATGGAGTTCCTGTCGGGCGCCCTCGGCTTCGACCCGCTCGCCCACGTGGTGGACCCGGCCGAGGCCGGCCGCGTCGTCTGGTTCGACGCGCTGATCAACAACGTGGACCGCTCCTGGCGCAATCCGAACCTCCTCGTATGGCACCGCGACCTGTGGCTGATCGACCACGGGGCGAGCATGATCTGGCACCACAACTGGCGCACCGCCGAGACCGCGGCCGCCAAGCCCTACGACGCGTCGGACCACGTCCTCGCCCCCTACGGGCCCGACATCGCGACGGCTGCCGCCGAGCTCGCCCCCCTCGTCACCGAGGAGCTGCTCACCGGGGTCGCCGCCGAGGTGCCCGACGAGTGGCTCGCGGACGAGCCGGGCTTCGACCACCCCGACGACGTGCGCCGGGCCTACGTGGCGGCCCTCCTGCCGCGCGCCAAGACCATCCACGAGCGGATCACCCTGCCGGGTGCCGGACCGAAGGGCGCCAACCGGTGACCGAGCAGACCACGCCCGTACGGGACGTCTTCGAGTACGCGCTGGTGCGCGTCGTGCCGCGCGTGGAACGCGGTGAGCACTTCAACGCGGGCGTCGTGCTGTACTGCCGCGCCAAGTCCTACGTGGCCGCCCGCACGCACCTGGACGAGACGAAGCTCCGCGCCCTGGACCCGGCGGCCGACGCGGCGGGCATCCGGGCCGCGCTGGGCGCCGTCGAGCGGATCTGCCGGGGCGGCGAGGCCGCGGGCCAGGCCGAGCGCGACGACGCGGGGCGGCGCTTCCGCTGGCTGATCGCGCCCCGCTCCACGGTGCTCCAGCCCGGCCCGGTGCACACCGGTCTGACGGTGGATCCCGAGGCCGAGGTGAACCGGCTCTTCGCTCTGCTGGTGCGGTAAAGAGTCATACCTCTCCTGCGGGCCGTTGACACCCGGTGCCAGGGCTTCTAGCGTCTCGTCCAGCCGAAGGTACTAAGCGGTCGCTCACCAGCGGGGCGTACCGTTGGCCTCCGTAGAGCTCCATCCCGTAGAGCCGCATCCCAAGGGCGAGGAGAACCAGCATGTCCACCACAGAGCAGCGTGTCGCTGTCGTGACCGGCGCGGCACGAGGCATCGGCGCGGCGACCGCCGTACGGCTCGCCGCCGAGGGCCGCGCCGTGGCCGTCATCGACCTCGACGAGGCCGCCTGCAAGGACACCGTCGCGCAGATCACCGCGGCCGGTGGCACGGCGATCGCGGTCGGCTGCGACGTGTCCGACGAGGCCCAGGTCGAAGCCGCCGTCGCCCGTATCGCCGAAGAGCTCGGCGCGCCGACGATCCTCGTCAACAACGCCGGTGTGCTCCGCGACAACCTCCTCTTCAAGATGAGCGCGAGCGACTGGGACACCGTCATGAACGTGCACCTGCGCGGCGCCTTCCTGATGTCGAAGGCCTGCCAGAAGCACATGGTGGACGCCAAGTTCGGCCGTATCGTCAACCTCTCCTCGTCCTCCGCGCTCGGCAACCGCGGCCAGGTCAACTACGCCGCCGCCAAGGCCGGCCTGCAGGGTTTCACCAAGACCCTCGCCAAGGAGCTCGGCAAGTTCGGTGTCACCGCCAACTCCGTCGCCCCGGGCTTCATCGTCACCGAGATGACCAAGGCCACCGCCGAGCGCGTCGGCATGGGCTTCGAGGACTTCCAGGCCGCTGCCGCCACCCAGATCCCGGTCCAGCGCGTCGGCCGCCCCGAGGACATCGCCAACGCCATCGCCTTCTTCACGGGCGACGCGGCCGGGTTTGTCTCCGGACAGGTCATGTACGTGGCCGGCGGCCCGCTCAACTGACCTGAAAGCGGAGGCAGAGATCATGGCAGTGCAGGACAGCGGAAAGGCCGCGCTCGTCACGGGAGCGAGCCGCGGCATCGGATACGGCGTCGCCGAGGCGCTGGTCGCCCGCGGCGACCGGGTCTGCATCACGGGACGCAACGAGGACGCACTGAAGGAGGCCGTCGAGAAGCTCGGCGCCGACCGTGTCATCGGTGTCGCGGGCAAGGCGCACGACGAGGCCCACCAGGCGGTCGCCGTCGAGCGCGCCATGGAGGCCTTCGGCCGCGTCGACTTCCTGGTCAACAACGCCGGTACGAACCCGGTCTTCGGCCCGATGGCCGATCTTGACCTCAACGTGGCCCGCAAGGTGTTCGAGACCAACGTCATCTCGGCGCTCGGCTTCGCCCAGCAGACCTGGAAGGCCTGGCAGAGCGAGAACGGCGGGGCGATCGTGAACATCGCGTCCATCGCCGGCGTCTCCGCTTCGCCGTTCATCGGCGCGTACGGCATGAGCAAGGCCGCCATGGTCAACCTCACCCTGCAGCTCGCGCACGAGTTCGCCCCGAAGGTGCGCGTGAACTCGATCGCGCCGGCGGTCGTCAAGACGAAGTTCGCCCAGGCGCTGTACGAGGGCCGCGAAGCCGAGGCGGCGGCCTCCTACCCGCTGGGCAGGCTCGGCGTGCCGGAGGACATCGGGGGCGCGGCCGCGTTCCTCACGTCCGCCCAGTCCGACTGGATCACGGGCCAGACACTCGTGGTCGATGGCGGCATCTTCCTCAATGCGGGCGTCGGCTGACGAAGGCCGCACACCCGGCGGAGAAGCCCTTTCGGTGATGTTTCCGCGCATCAAGTGCCCTGTCGGCGCCAGGACTTGGCCCGGCGGGGCACTGCGATATTGTCTCCCGACCCCATGGCATGGCCGATCGAGGAGCGTGCGCGTGTTCAGTGAAGTTCCCCCTGCTAAGCGGATCAGGGGTCTGCGTCCGGTGGCGGCGATCGCGTCCATGTCGCTGCTCGCCGGCTGCGGGATGCTGTCGTCCGAAGGGTCGGACGACGAGGAGCAGATCACCGTCGGCACGATGAGCGCGCCCAGCACCCTGGACCCGGCGAAGGCCTGGGACAGCTCGTGGGAGCTCTACAGAAACGTTTTCCAGACGCTGCTCAGTTTTCCCTCGGGGGCCACCGAGCCGGAGCCGGACGCCGCCGAGTCCTGCAAGTTCAGCGACGCGTCCAGCACGGTCTACACCTGTGAGCTGCGTGAGGGCCTGAAGTTCTCCGACGGCGACCCACTGGACGCCGCCGCCGTGAAGTACTCCTTCGACCGCATACGCACCATCAACGCCAAGGGCGGCCCCACCGGTCTGCTCGGCTCGCTCGACAAGGTCGAGACCAAGGGAGACCTGACGGTCGTCTTCCACCTCAAGAAGGCCGACGCGACCTTCCCCTTCGTCCTCGCGACCCCCGCCATGTCGATCGTCGACCCCAAGGAGTACCCGGCGGACAAGCTCCGCGAGGGCGACGAACTGACCGGCTCGGGCCCGTACACCCTGGACGCGTACACGCCCAACGACAAGGCCGAACTGGTCAGGAACGACCACTACGAAGGCGCGGCCGACGTCAAGAACGACGCCGTGACCATCCGCTACTTCAAGAAGTCCTCGGCGATGGTCGACGCACTCAAGGACAAGCAGATCGACGTGACCTTCCGGGGTCTGGCCTCCGAGGACATCGTCGCCATGCAGGGCCGGGGAAGGCACGAGCAGGACATCGAGCTCGTCGAGGGCTCGGGCACCGAGATCCGCTACCTGGTGTTCAACACCAAGGACCCGTGGGCGCGGAAACTGCCGGTCAGGCGGGCCGTCGCACAGGTCGTCGACCGCGGCGCCATCGCCCACAAGATCTACAAGGACACCGTGGAGCCGCTGTACTCGATGGTCCCCAGGGGTCTCACGGGTCACGCCACCGGGTTCTTCGACAAGTACGGCAACCCCAGCGCCGCCAAGGCCAAGAAGATCCTCACCGACGCCGGCATCCACCAGCCGGTGCCGCTCACCCTCTGGTACACCACGGACCGCTACGGCTCGGCGACCGAGCCGGAGTTCGCCGAGCTCAAGCGGCAGCTGGAGGGCTCGGGACTGTTCAAGATCACCCTCAAGAGCCGCCCCTGGACCGAGTTCCAGGAGGGCTACAGCAACGGCGAGTACCCCGTCTTCGGCCGCGGCTGGTTCCCCGACTTCCCGGACGCGGACAACTTCATCGCGCCGTTCGTCGGCCCCAAGAACGTGCTGAACACGCCCTACCCGTCCAAGGAGATCACGGACGAGGTGCTGCCGCGCGAGCGCAAGGAGACCGACCGGGGCGCCGTGGTCGACCAGTTCGAGCGGGCCCAGGAGATCCTCGTCGACGACGTCAGGCTGCTGCCGCTGTGGCAGGGCAAGCAGTACATCATGTCCAGCGAGGAGATCGCGGGCGGTGAGCGGGCCCTCGACCCGTCGGCGATCATGATGATGTGGGAGCTGCAGCGCAAGACCAGCTGGTGAGCCGCCGGCGGATGGGGGGACGCGGGTCGGTTGTCAGTGGGCGCCGGTAGGTTCTTCAGTGAGAAGTGACCGCACACCGGAGGTTGTTGACGTGACCGACATCGCCATGCTGCCCGCGTCCTGGCGCGGAGTCCTCGGCGAGGAGCTCCAGAAGCCCTACTTCAAGGAGCTCACCGAGTTCGTCGAGGAGGAGCGGGCGAAGGGCCCCGTCTATCCTCCGCGCGAGGAGGTCTTCGCCGCCCTCGATGCGACGCCGTACGACCAGGTGAAGGTCCTCGTCCTCGGCCAGGACCCCTACCACGGCGAGGGGCAGGGCCACGGGCTCTGCTTCTCCGTGCGGCCCGGCGTGAAGACGCCCCCCTCCTTGCGGAACATCTACAAGGAGATGAAGGAGGAACTCGGCCACCCCGTGCCCGACAACGGCTACCTGATGCCGTGGGCGAAGCAGGGCGTCCTCCTGCTCAACGCGGTCCTCACCGTGCGCTCCGGCGAGGCGAACTCGCACAAGGGCAAGGGCTGGGAGAAGTTCACGGACGCGGTGATCCGGGCGGTGGCCGACCGCCCCGACCCCGCCGTCTTCGTTCTGTGGGGCAACTACGCCAAGAAGAAGCTCCCGCTCATCGACGAGGAGCGGCACATCGTCGTGCAGGGCGCCCACCCCTCGCCGCTGTCCGCGAAGAAGTTCTTCGGCTCCCGCCCGTTCACGCAGATCAACGAAGCGGTCGCGGCGCAGGGGCACGAGCCGATCGACTGGCGGATCCCGGACCTCGGCTGACGCAGGTCCGGTGGGGCCCGGCCGCGAGCGTCACCGGGCTGGCCGAGCGGAACGGGTGAGCGGCCCGCCCCCGTCCGTGCCTGACCGTGATTGTCAGTGGTGGCGGCTAGCGTCGTGAGGGATGGGGGCGACGGCCGTACGACCACGGAGGACCCGGTGACGGAGCAGCAGGAGCAGACGGCGGAGGACGCGATGATGACGCGGATCGGGCAGGCGGTCATGCTGCATCACGGAGGCGACCGCGAGGAGGCTCAGGACCGCTTCCTCGGTCTGTGGGGAGAGATCGGCGAGGACGGCGACCCGCTGCACCGCTGTACCCTCGCGCACTACATGGCGGACACGCAGGCCGACCCCTCCGACGAACTGGCGTGGGACCTGCGGGCGTTGTCGGCGGCGGACGAGCTCACGGACGAGCGTCTGAACGAACACCACCAGTCGCTCGCGGTGCGCGGCTTCTACCCCTCGCTGCACCTGAACCTGGCCGCGGACTATGTGAAGCTGGGCCGCCCGGGAGCCGCCCGCAGCCATCTGCGCCGGGCACGCGGCGCGGTGGGCGCGCTGGAGGACGACGGCTACGGCAGGGGCATCAGGGACGCCATCACCCGCCTGGAGGGAGAAGTGGGGGAGGGGAGCGAGGAGGAGTGAGGAGGAGCGAAGGTGAGTCAGGAGGCGCGGGGGTGAGGGGCAGGGGCCCGGCTGAGCAGGAGTAAGCGGGCGATCGGCCGGGGCGGGGGTTCCCGGAAGGGTGAGGGTGCGCCGCGGGGTCGGTCGGGCGGGGGTTTCCGGGGGTGCCGGGGGTATGCCGGGCGGTCTGCTGGGGCGGGGGTCTCGGAGAGAGAGGGGCGCGCGGCGGGGTCGGTCGGGCGGGGGTTTCCGGAGGTGCCGGGGGTGCGTCGGGCGGTCTGCTGGGGCGGGGGGGCGTGCCGCGGGGTCAGTGGCCGTACGTGTCGCGGCAGATGACCGCTTCGGGGCTGTCCGGGCGCCACTTGCCGTAGGTCTCGCCGAGGGCGCAGACGTCGGTGACGGGAGCGGCGGGGGCTCCGACGGGGGCGGGGCGGGTCGCTCCGGCGTCGGGGCGTGCGGCGGCGGGTCCGCGCGCGGGGGCGGCGGCTGCGGTGCCGGGCGTTGGCGCCGAACGGTGCGTGCGGGACGGGGGCTGGGCGGAGGGGCCGGCTAGGGAAGCGGGGTTCGGGCTACCGTCCGTCTTCCGGGGCGACGGACTGCGGGGCGGGTCCATGCGTTGCAGGGCCTCCCGTGCCGGGGCCTGCACGATCTTCGGGCGCTGCTCGCCGTCGGTACGGGGCGCGGGCTGCGGTGCGGTGGCCGCCGTCGGGCCGGGGCCCGAGGGCCGCTCGACGCTCGTGCAGCCGGTGACGGCGGCCGAGGCGGCGGCAGAGACGGCCGCGGTGACGAGGAGCGCGGCGGCGGTGCTGGTCGTCGGTCGAAGCATCTGCGCAACTCTGCTGGGTCCGACCGAAGTTGGCTCGGGAACCCGTGAGGTTGCCCCGCACGGGTGACAGACCCGACGCCCCGCCTCAGCCGTCCAGCATCCCCCGCAGCAGTTCCCCCACGCTGCTCCGCAGTTCCTCCTCCGTCGGTGTCGCGGCGTGGAACGAACCCGCCACGCACGAGAACATCAGCCCGTCGCACCAGGCCACGAGGGACAGCGTGTGGCGTTCCGGCGTGGTGGAGCCCGCGGCGCGGAGCAGGGCCATCAGAGGCTCTCTGAACCGGGCGCCGGCCGCGTCGTAATAGGCCCGCAGCTCCGGCCTGCGGGTCGCCTCCATGGCCAACTCGTAGCGGGATACGAGGAGGTGGCGATGGTCTCCGGTCAGGTACCGGTGCAGGGCCAGGGCCAGTGCCGCGGCCACCTGTTCGCGCCCCGCCGACGGGTCGGGCATCTCGGCGGGGTTCAGGAGTTCCGCCTCGCGCTCGGCCTGCCGTCGTACCGCCGCCTCCAAGAGGGCGAGCCGGGTTCGCGCGTGGTTGGACGTGGAGCCCTGGGGGAGTCCCGCGACCTCGTCGACGGCGCGGTGGGTGAGACCGCGCATGCCGCGTTCCGCGAGCAGGGCGAGGGCGGCGTCGGCGATGAGTTCGGTGCGGGGAGCCCCCGTGCTGCGTACGGCCATGACGGAAACCTTACCTGGCGCACTACAGGTGTAGTACGGTCGTACCGGCCGCTCACTACACCTGTAGTTTTCAGAAGGGGGAACCATGAACCAAGCCCTGGAGCCACAGCCCCATGCCGTCGTCATCGGCGCCGGCATCGGCGGGCTCGCCGCGGCCATCGGGCTGCACGCGGCGGGCTGGCGGGTGACCGTCCTGGAGCGCGCCGCTTCCCTGGAGCCGGTCGGCTCGGGCATCGGTCTCGCCCCCAACTCGCAGCGCGCCCTGGACGTCCTCGGCCTCGGAGACCGGGTCCGCGCGCTCGCCGCCTGGGAGGGCGACGGCGGGATGCGCGCGCAGAACGGCCGGTGGCTGGTGCGTACGAGCGCCGCCACGGCCGAGCGGGCGTACGGCGGATCGCTCGTCATGCTGCACCGCGCGACCCTCGTCGACCTCTTGGTCTCCGCGCTGCCCGAGAAGTCGCTCCGCACGGGCGCGCGAGCCCGCCTCACGGACCCCGGCACCGCGGACCGCCCCGCCGTCGTCACCACGGACGACGGTGACATCGAGGCGGACCTCGTCGTCGGCGCCGACGGCATCGACTCCGCCGTGCGCGCAGCCCTGTTCCCGGCCCATCCCGGACCGGTGTACGCGGGGTTCACCGCGTGGCGCTTCGTCATCCCGGCGCCGGACCGGCCCTTCGCGCCGCACGAGACCTGGGGCCGCGGCGGTGTCTGGGGCACGCATCCGCTGAAGGACGGCAGGGTGTACGCGTACGCCACCGCCCGGCTGCCCGAGGGAGGCAGGGCGCCGGACAGCGAGAAGGCGGAGCTGCGGCGCCGCTTCGCCGACTGGCACGACCCGATCCCGGACCTGATCGACGCCGTCAGGACGGAGGACGTCCTGCGCAACGACGTCCGTCACCTGACGACGCCGCTCCCCGCGTACCACCGGGGTCGCGTCGCCCTCATCGGCGACGCGGCGCACGCCATGGCGCCGAGCCTCGGCCAGGGCGGCAACCAGGCCATCGAGGACGCCGTGGTCCTCGCCCACCACGTGCCGCGGGGCGCCGACCTCGGCGCGGGCCTCGCGGCCTACAGCGCGGCCCGCGTCCCCCGCACCACCGAGATCGTCCGGCGTGCCGCACGGGCCGCCCGTCTCACGCACCTCACCAGCGGCCCGCTCATCGGCGTACGCGACGCCCTCGTCTCGACGGTGACGCGCCTCGGCCCCGACTTCGTCATGCGCAGCTTCTCCTCCATCGCCGACTGGCGTCCCCCGCAACCCCCGTATGCTGCGGGAACGACGACCGGAGCCACCGAGCGGCACCAGGCAGGCGACAGTCGTCGGTAGGCGGACAGCAGACAGGAGAACAGTGGTGAAGATCGGCTGCATCGGACTCGGCGACATCGCGCAGAAGGCGTACCTGCCCGTCCTCACCACCCTGCCCGGGGTCGAACTGCACCTGCAGACGCGCACGCCCGCAACACTCGCCCGGGTCGCCGGCGTCCACCACATCCCGGAGTCCCGCTGCCACACCGACCTGGACGCCCTGCTCGCCCAGGACCTCGACGCCGCGTTCGTACACGCGCCGACCGCCGTACACCCCGAGATCGTCACACGGCTCGTCGAGGCGGGCGTGCCGACGTACGTGGACAAGCCCATCGCGTACGAACTCGCCGACTCCGAGCGGCTCGTGCGCCTCGCCGAGGAGCGCGGCGTCAGCCTCGCGGTCGGTTTCAACCGCCGCTTCGCGCCCGGCTACGCACAGTGCGTCGAGCACCCCCGCGAGATGATCCTCATGCAGAAGAACCGCGTGGGCCTGCCCGAGGACCCGCGCACGCTCGTGCTCGACGACTTCATCCACGTCGTGGACACACTGCGGTTCCTCGCGCCGGGTCCGATCGACGACGTCACGGTGCGGTCCCGCGTCGAGGACGGGCTCATGCACCACGTGGTCGTACAGCTCGCGGGAGACGGGTTCGTCGCGATCGGCATGATGAACCGGCTGAGCGGCTCCACCGAGGAAATCCTCGAAGTCTCCGGCCAGGACACCAAGCGGCAGGTCGTCAATCTCGCCGAGATCGTCGACCACAAGGGCCAGCCCAGCGTGCGGCGGCGCGGCGACTGGGTGCCGGTGGCCCGTCAGCGCGGTATCGAACAGGTCGTGCTGTCCTTCCTGGACGCAGTACGGGCGGGGAAGGTGCTCAGCGCCCGGGACGCGCTGGCGACCCATGAGCTGTGCGAGCGGGTGGTTCGCGCGGCTCAGGAGCGGGGCCTGGGGTAGTCCCGGGGGTGGCCCTGTCGGCCGCCCGCCCGGAAGATCGCAGGGTGCGCAGGCCTTCGATCAGGCCCAGGGCGAGGAGCACGAGCAGGGCGGCGTGCACGGGCCAGTCGCCGAACTTCACGTACGCCGTCTCGCCGGTGGCCAGCGGCACGTCGTACAGGGCCGCGGCACTCGCGGGGGTGCCGATCGTGCCGCCGACGCGCGAACCCTCCGGGCCGTACACCGCGGAGACACCGGTGAGCGTGGCGTGCACCATGGGGCGGCCGGTCTCCGCGGCCCGTACCGCCGCGAGCGACGCGTGCTGCCGGGGCTCCCAGCTGTGCTGGAACGACGACGTGGCGGACTGGGCGAGCAGCAGCTGGGCGCCGTCCCGGGTGAGCCGGCGGCTCATGTCGGGGAACGCGGACTCGAAGCAGACGAGGGGGCCGACGCGGAGGCCGTCGCCCTGGCCGGACGGGACGTCACGGCCGGTGCGCATGACCACCTGCCGGTCGCCGCGCCGACGGTCCTCGCCCGCGGCCTTGCCGACCGACGTCGCCCAGCCGAGCAGGGAGCGCGCCGGTATGTACTCGCCGAAGGGCACGAGCCGCATCTTGTCGTAGCGGTCGCCGGTCGGCCCGTCCGGGCCCACCAGGACGGAACTCTTGAATATCCCGGGCCGGTCGGAGCGGCGCGCGTCGACGTTCACGAGGATGTCCGCGCCCACCTCGCGGGAGAGCGCGGCTATGCGGCGGGCGACGTCCGGCCGGTCCGCCAGGTCGAACCCGACGCTGCTCTCGCCCCACACGACGAGGTCCGGGTTGCGGCCCGCCAGGGTCCGGGTCAGCGCCTCCTCGCGGGCCAGCCGCTGGTCGGCGCTCGCGATGCCGTCCGCGATGACGCCGGGCTGGACGACGGCGACGCGCGTGTGCCCGGCGGGCTCGGGCCGGGGGGCCCATGCCCAGGCGGCCGCCGTGGCGGTGGCCACGGTGAGGACGCCGGCGAGGGCGGGGAGGGCGGCGGAGGCGGGGCGGGTGGTGGCGGTGACGGCGGTGGGCGTACGTGGAGTGCCGGTACGCGGAGTGTCGGTACGCGAAGTCTTCGTGTTCCGAGTGTCGGTACGCGAAGTGTTCGTACTCCGAGGGTCTATGAGCGGAGTGTCCGTACGTCGAACGTCCGTACGCCGAGTCGAGGACCGTGCCGCGGCTTCCCCCGCCACGGCGAGCAGCGCGACCCCCGTGTTCACCACCACGACGAACGCGCTGACCAGCCAGACTCCGCCCACCGACGCGAGTCGCAGCGCGGGCGGCACCTGCCATTGGCTGGAGCCGAGCAGACCCCACGGCCCGCCGAGCCCCTCCCAGGACCTGACCAGTTCGACCATCAGCCACCCCGAGGGCAGCACGACGAGCGCGGCGGCGGCCCGCCCCGGCCCCGGCACGCCGCCGAGCAGCCGCCGCACCAGCCACCCCCAGGGAGCCCACAGCAGTCCGAGCAGCGCGGCGATGACGACGGTGAACACGTGCAGGCTCGGCAGCAGCCAGTGGTGCACGGCCACCATGAAGCCGAGGCCGCCCAGCCAGCCGTCGAGCGCGGCGCGCCGTGCGGTGGGGGCCGACCGCGCCAGGAGCAGCCACGGCACCAGGGCGACGTACGCGAACCACCACAGTGACGGGGCGGGGAAGGCGAGAGCGGGCAGCGCTCCCGCGGTGACGGCGATGGCGCCGCGCCACCAGCGGGACGCGAGCAGCCGGGCGGCACCCTGCCGGTACCGCTCCCGCCGGTCGTCGCCGGACAGCTCCATGCAGCGCCTCCCTAGGTCCCCGACGCCCCCGTCGTACGACCAGTGTGCGTGACACAGACGATCTAGGACAGTGGGTCGGGCACGTGGAGGAGGCACCTGGAGGACAGGTGATTCGGGCTCAGGCTTCGGAGGCGGCTTCTCGACGTCGGCCCGCCATCTGGCGCCACTTCTCCGTGACGACCACTCGGCGCAGCCGCCAGCCGTTGTGCGTACGGGTAAGAGTGAAGGCGTAGCGGCCGCCGCAGATGAAGTCCGGCGCGGTCGCGGGCTCGGCGGCGGGGGACGGTCCCGGGGGCTGCGCGAACCGCATCGGGTTCACGTAGTCGGCCTGGACGCGGGCGACGTCGTCGATGTCCTGTTCCAGCGTTCCGAACTCCAGCCTGCGGTTGGTGATCAGGTGTTGGCGCATCGGGAACATCCGCATGGTCTCGGACAGCCACGCGGTGATCTCGTCGGCTCCTCCTTCGATGCCGCCCGCGGAGCGGTAGTCGGCGCGTCCGTCCGGGGCGAAGAGCTGTCGGTAGGCGGTCCAGTCGCCGTCGTCGACGGCCACCGCGTACTCGGTGATGAGGGCATCGACGGCCAACCGGTCGATCACGGCGGCGAGTTCCACGCGCTGCGTCATCGGCTCAGTGTTGGGCACGGGAGGTGGGGAGCCAAGGGGTGTGCAGGGATATGCACGGAGGGGAAGGAGCGGCTACGCGGCCCTCACGATCTCCGCGCGGACAGCGGCGGCCCACTCCGTCACCAACTGCTCGTACTCTCTGCGCTGTTCGGCGGAGAGGCGACCGCCTGCACGCAGCCACAGGCCGCGAATCCGCTCGTTCAGCTCGTCGGAAGAGCGCACGGAACCATGGGGTGGTGGGGTTAAGGGCATGGCGCCAAGCCTAGGGGATGCCTACGACAATCGGAACTGTCAGCTACCGCACACCTGCGGCACGTGACCGAACGGGCCCGGTGCGGGCGGCGGCACGCGCCCTGGCGGGCGCTAGCCGGTCTGTTCGGCCAGGGCGACGATGATGCCCGCGGGGCCGCGGAGATAGCAGAGGCGGTAGCTGTTCTCGAACCGGACCACCTCACCGAGGAGTTCCGCGCCGTGGGGGCGCAGGCGGGCGACGGTGTCGTCGATGTCGTCGACGGCGAACATGACGCGGTGCAGGCCCAGTGTGTTGGGGGAGGGTCGGGGCGGTGCGGCGGGGAGCGCGGCGGGGGCGTGGTACTTCGTCAGCTCCAGCCGGCCGTGTCCGTCGGGGACGCGCATCATCGCGATGTCGGTGCGCACGCCGTCGAGTCCGAGGATGCGGTCCGCGTAGAGGCCCTCGACCTGCGCCGTCCCCTCCAGCTCCATCCCGATCTCGCCGAAGAAGGCGATGGCGGCGTCCAGGTCCTCGACGACGATGGCGACGTTGTCCATTCGCTGCAGCGTCATGGTGGTCCTCCTCCTGGGGCAGGTGACCGATCTGTGGCCTGGAGGGTAGTGGAGCGGGGCGTCGCCGTGCGGGAGAACGAGGGGCTGCCTGCGTGCTGTCGCCCACCGACGTGTGCCGGCGGGCGGGTGCACAGGTGTGTCAGTGGCAGATGGTCGCGGACGGGGTGGCGTAGAGGTCGCGGTAGCAGGTGGGCAGACGGTCCGAGTCGAGCTGGTTGACGGCCGTGATGACGTACTTGCCGGGACGGTCGTCGCCCGGGTCCGCGGCCATCGCGGGGCCGCTGCTGATGACTCCGGCGGCGGCGCAGACTGCGAAGGCTACGGCGATGCGTCGAAGCATGATGTCCTCCATGAGCTCGGGTGAGGTGACGACTCAGGGCTTCCCCGAGGCTCGCTGAGCGGCACACGGAAGCCACGAAAGAAGGACCGCCGTACGGCCCCATCGGCTGCCGTGGGCGCGCCCGCACACGAGCGAGGCGGGGAGGGCCGGCGCGAGGGACGACGTACGTCCCTGACCGGCGCTCAGCCTGCCGATTCGCCCGCGTGGGGACTCAACGCACCCGTGCCGACCAGCACGATCAGCACGATGCCCAGCAGGACGCGGTAGTAGACGAACGGCATGAAGCTCTTCGTGGTGATGAACTTCATGAACCAGATCATCATTCAGGGTGCTGCACCGCTGTGACCTGCCGGTTCCACCACTCGACGAGAGTGAGCGGGAGAGAAATGGGAGAACCGTCGGGCAACTCCGGCTTCTCCTCCCGCAGGAACCGCTCGAAGCGCTCCTGCAACGAATCCATGATGGCCTGCTCCATGGCCGTTGTCACGTTCGCGTACAGCCCCTCGACGCCGGCGACTTCGTGACCCATCCGGCTCTCTGTAGCGATCCGGCTGTGCCCGTCCTCGTCGATCCACTCCTTGTGGCCGTGCCGCAGCAGGTACAGGCGCTTCCCGGCGTAGGAGGTCGCGGGGATTTCCGGCAGGGGCCGTCGGGAGGCGACGGTCTGACGCTGGCCCAGACGGGTCCGCTCGAAATCCGCCGAGGCGTCCCGGCCGTCTGCGATTGGCCGCCAGTAGTAGTAGGTGAAGTTCGCGTTCGCCAGCAGGCCGCCCGTCACCGACCGGAAAACGTACTCGCCGTCATGGCTGGCGAGCAGCAGCCCCAGCAGCGAGGTGAGGAACGGGGGCAGGACCAGGGCGCGCCGCGACTCGTACTTCGGCGGAAACGTCTGAAGCGCGCCGTCTTTCCGCTGATGCTGCCACTGAACGCGCACCGCGGGCATCAGGCCGGGTCCGTAGCGCTCAAGATCCTCCGCGTGCCGCTCGGCGCGGTCATGCTCGTCCGGGTCGTCCAGCGGGTCGCTAGCAGGCCAGGCGGGATGCGTGTAGACCCGGCGCAGAGCATAGAGCTCTGCGGGGCGCATGCCGGTGCAGGCCATCGTCCACACGAAGACGAAGCCGTCCAGGCCCCAGAATGTGAGCGCGTTGCAGGCCAGCTGGTGGACGTCTGCGATGCGCATCTCGCGCTTGCGTTCGCGCGGCTTCTTCTTGTACTTCCCGCGGCGGGCGCGCTTGCCTTTCGGGACCGGCGAGGCGGCGCGCAGGCCGTCGTCGACGGCGTCGTCCATGAGCATGGAGAAGACGGTGAGGATCTCCTCACCGTATTTGTCGCCGACGTTCGGCTTCGCCTTGAGCTGGATCTTCCACGCCCGGTAGGCGGAGGGCTTGATGTCCCCGACCGCGGTGTCGCCCCAGCGGGGCACTATGTACAGCCGCAGCATGGACCGGATCGCCTTGTCGCGCAGGTGCCCGACGTCGAGGGTGTCCGGCCAGGTGCGGCAGTAGTCCCGCATGAGCAGGGAGCCGTCCCGCTTGCTGACGTAGCGGTCATTGCGGATGTCGGCCTCGCGGTCGAGGCCGTAGTTCTTGGCGACGGCCTCGTCGGTGAATCCGCCCTGCTGGTCGTAGATCCACTTGCCGCGGTCGTCCTTGGCGCCGGTGTTCCACACGACTCGGCAGGTGTTTCCGCGCCACTCGACGTATGCCATGGCCGCTCCTTGGGCGTGCTTGCGGTGGCCGGCTGGCACCCCTACCGCCGGCCCTCCGCTGCGCCTGCGCCTACTGTGCGGAGCTGCCTATGAAGCAGCCCTGGCAGTCGGCGCAGGAGCCTCCTTGACGCTCTATCAGGCTGCGTACTTTGCGGCGTGCTTGTGCGTCGTACTCAACCTTCGGCGTCGCTACACACACGAGTCTCCCAGCCACACGACCATGGAAACCAAAGAAGCCTGGCCCAAGGTCGACCATGAGCAATTCGTGCATGGGCTCCCCCTTTCGGGTGCGAGGGAACCTCCCAAGTAGTCGCTGATCCTGCCATGTTGGCGGGCAGTTGTGACCAGATTCGCCCGGAGTGGTGGTCGTCAACATGTAACGAAACGGTGTATGGGAAAGGTTGTGCGGCAGGTCTGATCAATTGCGGTCAATACCGCGTGCCTTCCAGCGCTCCATGACCTCCTCGACGGCGCGCTGTTTGAGGGCGCGGATCTGGGGAGCGGTGAGGTCGTCGCTGATCGAGATGGCGGCGTCCTGGACTGCGTCGCCTACATCCTTGGCCAGGTCTTCGACGCGGAGCGGCGAGATGGTTCCGGTCTCGTCCTGCTCGATGAGGGTGGCGGCTGTGGCGCCGTTGAGGATGTCTGCGCAGCTGCCCGGCGCCCAGCCGAGGACGGCTTCAATTTTGGCGTAGGTAAGCCGGCGGACCGGCTTGGCGGCCTCGATCTTGTCGTAGGTGTTGATCTGCACTGCCGCGGCCCTGGCTACATCGATCTTGTTCATGCCGAGGTCGACGCGGCGCTGGATGACCGCGGTAGCGAGCCGCTGCAGCGCGGCTACGTCTTGTGGGGGTGCCATGACGCACATCATCGCAGGACCTCTCAGGAACAGCTAGGAACACCCTCCTATCTGGCCGGAACCTTGACGGTTCCGTGGCGCGGAGCGCCGTGTCAAAACGAGATCATGCGTGTTTCTGCATGTTACTACGGAGTACTGGTAGCGCAGGCTCGTAGAAACACGTAGCTTCAGTGCATGGAAAGACCCCCAGCCACCTACCAGGTGCACGGGCCATCGCTCCGAAGGCACCGCATGGGCCAGGGCCGCTCAGTCCAAGCAGTCGCTGAAGCGGCAGGAATCTCACGCAGCTACCTGCAACGGCTTGAAACCGGCACCCGGGAGTGCATGGGGCCCGAGCGCTACATACGGCTCCGCACCGCCCTCAACGCCACAGACGACCAGATCCTCGCCCCACCAGAGGCTCCGTCACACGAAAGAAGGTGAACATGTCCACCCCGAATGTCAGCACGATCGACATCGACTCGCTGATGCGCCGGGACGGCTACGTGAAGCCCCGGGAGGCCGCCCGCGCGCTGGAATGCGGCGAGCGCTGGCTCCTCGACGGGCTGAACAAGCACGGTTTCCCCCACACCCGCATGGGCCGGGCGAAGTGGCTCAACGAGAGCCACATTCGAGAGATCCGCTCCTTGTGTGAGGTTCCCGCCGACCGGGCCAAGATCTCCCGCCTGCGCCGCTCCAAGAGCAAGCCGACCAAGCCTGCCAAGCGGGCACAGAACGTCGAGCCGACCCGCACCAAGTCCGCCGCTTGACGGCGATGCGGCCCCAACCGCCGGGGGCCTAAGCCCGGCAGCCGGGGCCTACGAGCACCACCCTCACCATCTCCAGACGAAGAAAGGCGAAGCCCGATGCCTTCATCATCTCCCATCTCTGATCGCGAGGCCGCAAAGGCCCGCATCCGCGCCAAGCTCACCGCACGTCACAACCAGACGGCCCGCGAGTACCTCTCCTGCCTGCTGCACGCCACGAACACGCACTCCGAAGCTGAGGCGATCCTCGACACCTTCGAGAGGCAGAGCGACACGGCTGCGCGGCTCAACCGCGTGCTCGACATCTGTGACAAGGGTGTGCGGGCTGGAGAGGAACTGGTCGACATCGACCGCATCCACGCTGCCGCTCTCGGCGACGACGTCCGGCAGTCGGGCGGTGGGCGATGACGACGCCTCTCGTCTTCACCTTCCCGGAGACCGCGCAGCACGTGCGGTCCGTGATGATCGACGGTGAGCCGTGGTGGGTCGCGGCCGACGTCTGCACCGTCCTGGAGATCGGCAACGCCCGCCAGGCCGTGAGCTACCTCGACGACGACGAGGTACAGCAGGTACCCGTCACTACTAATGACGGGTCCTCCCGTTCTCTCCCGACGAACGTCATCTCCGAGCCGGGCCTCTACTCCGTGATCCTCCGCAGCCGTAAGCCGCAAGCGAAGGCATTCAAGCGCTGGATCACCCATGAGGTCATCCCGTCCATCCGCCAGACCGGCTCGTACTCGGCCGCTCCCCGCGAGATGACGAAGCTCGAAGCGTTGCAGGCGGCGATCGAGTCCGAGGAAGGCCGCCTCGCCGCTGAGGCCCGCATCAAGGAGCTGGAGCCCGCCGCGAACTCGTGGCAGACCCTGGCTTCCGGAGAAGGCGACTTCTCGGTGGCGGACGCCGCGAAGATCCTGTCCCGCGACCCGTCGATCGAGACGGGCAGGAACCGGCTGTTTGGGATCCTGCACGAACTCGACTGGGCTTACGTCCAGAACGCGGACCACCGGTATCGGGCGAAGCAGTACGCGGTAGAGCGCCGCTGGCTTTCTGAGCTCCCGCAGTCGTACACGCACCCGCGGACGGGTGAGTTGACGCTCGGCGCCCCGCAGTTGCGGGTGACGGTCAAGGGCTTGCATGAGCTGCATAAGCGGCTTGGCGGTACGGCCGCGGTGCAGCTCCCGCCAGCGCCGGTGCAGGGAGGCGCGTCGTGATCACGCTGACGTTCCCGAAGGTGCCGATGCCGGACAGTGTGGCCGTCCTCATCGGCAAGCAGATCCCCGAACACGTCCTGCTGGCGGAGAAGGCGGCGACGGACGTGGTCGACGAACTTCCGGCGTGTCTGGGTCCGGAGGGTCGGGAGGCGCTGGCCCGCAGCCTGCACACCCTGGCTGCCGCGAACAAGACGTTGGCCGCGTACAACCCTGGCTTGATCGTCCGGTTCGGGGGTGCGCGATGAGTACGTGTCCTCCGGAGCTGGTCGCTGACGTCGATGAAGTTTTCCTGGGTTGGTGGGACGACGAGGTCATGGCCATCGTGCGCGAGCCGTACACGGTCGGTGCGATCACCGCCTACGCCCGGCGCGATGGTGGCGCCTACATCCCCTCTGACGACGAGGACGGTGCGTCATGACGGACTCGATCCGCACGGCGGCCGATGCGGTCCGTGAGCTGGGTTCCCTGCCGATGCCGGTCGGCCCCGACCCGCAGCCGACACCCGCCCGCCTGTCGCCGCAGCGCGAAGCCGAGATCGCCGCCCGTGTCGAAGCCGCAACGAAGGGGCCGTGGGGCTTCTACGACGGTGACACCTACGCGGACGTGGCCGCCGACCTTCAGATGACGAGCCGTGCCTCGTACTCGTACCGCCAGAAGATCGCCCAGCTCGAAGATGAGAACTACTGGGACGACCCGGCCCACGAGGACCACGACGAGCAGCGGGCGCCCGAGCAGATGGGTGCAAACGCCGAGTTCATCGCCCACGCCCGTGAGGACGTGCCCGCGCTCCTCGCCGAGTTGGCTGCGGTCCGCGCCGAACGCGACGAGGCGCGACGGATGCTGAACGCCACGGCACGGCTCGCGGGACGGCTGGAGAACCGGGTGAACCGGGCGGCTGCCGAACGCGACGAGGCCAAGACGACCCTCCGCGAAGCGTGTGAGCAAGTCGCCGAACGGGACCACGAGATCGGCGGGCTGCACGCCGAGGTCGCGCGGCTGAAGGCCGAGCTGGCGACGAAGCGTGACGAGATCGCCGACGACATTCACCGCGCCGAACTCCCCGTATTCGCCGAGACGGAGAACCCGGTGCTCGTCGCGAAGACAGTCCGAGCCATCGACTGGCGGCTCGCCGCACGCGGCAGCGCAGCCCCGTACTGGGTGGCCAGGACGGAGGCAGGCCGATGACCGTCAACCCGATCGAGCGCCTGGACACGCCTGCCGCCGTGGTAGAGGCCGAGGCCCGGCGCATCCAAGCGCAGCGGCAGGTCGACGAGTCGGTGGCGAAGCTCCGCTACCTCCTCGCTCACCCCGCCGAGTTCGCGACGCCCGCCCCTGAGGGATTGCGGGCCGAGTACTCGCATCTGCTGCACGACGCCGACGCCGACGCCGTCACCCGCCCCTTCGTCGACCTGCGCAAGGGCACCACCTGGAGGACCCCATGACCGACACGCAGATCACCTACGCGCGGGCCCGTCTGGGGGGTCGCGCCGAGGACGTCGTACTCGCCGATACGCGCTCCGGAGGCCTGGTCGTGTATGTCGGCGGGGCGCTCGCCATCGACATCCCCACCACCCTCGACCCGGACGTTCTTGACGCACTGTCCGACGCGTTCGCGCGCGCCGCACAGCAGCAGACCAGCAGGCACGGAATCAAGGCGGTGGCGTGATGACCCGCCCGAGCACGCCGGACCGCATCAACGCGGACGGCTCGAAGACCATCAAGATGAAGCGTGCCTGCAACGGCTGCGGGAAGCACATCGGGGACGTCACCGACGAGGAGATGGCCGCCGCAATGAACGGCCGACCCCTGCCCGACGTCCGCCGCGAGTGCCCCGCTTGCGGCCCCACCGCCCCGCCGCCCGTATGCATGCCCACGCAGATCGTCGAAGGCGGCGCCTACTGCGTGATCCGCGACTGCAACCACGAGGTCGAGAACGACGGCGACTACTGCGACCAGGTGAGCGAGAAGACGGTCTGTGCGACGCACTCCACGTTCGCGTCCGGCTTCGAAGAGAGCTACGAGGTGGTCACCGTCTCCGCTCCGTGGCCGTGCACGAAGGGGCAGGTGGTGTGATGACCGCGATCCTGCCGGAGCGGCCGACCGTCCTGGACGAGCTGCCGCCCATGCCCGACAGCGCCGACCCGGTGATCCTCCCCGGCCTGCTCGCCGGCGTCGGCCTCACCGAACGCCGTGTGCCCGCCTGGGTCACGGACCCGGGCCTGAAGGCGTCGATCCTCGACGGCCACATGGAAATCCCCGACGACCTCAACCCGCAGGCGGCGTCATGACCGCCACCGATCAGGCGGCGCGTGCCGCGATCCTCCAGCTGACACAGCGCCTGAACGAACTCACCGATCTGCTACAGCAGGCGGCCCGCGAAAACCGGCGGCTGCTGCGACTGGTCTCACACGGCGGTCAGCAGCCCAAAGCACGCGTGTTCCACACCGCGCAGGCAGCCAACGACTTCATCGTCGGCCAGCTCGCCCCCAACCGCGAATGCGGATGGTGCACCCCGTCGACCAACATCGCCCGGCCCCGGCCCGGCATCCGCGACCTGAACCCGGAGGCCACGTCATGACCCTCACCGAACCGTCTGTGATCCCACCGGAAGAGGCCACCCTGCGCCGCAAACTGGACCGCCTCCAGGCAGAACTCCGCCAGTACAAGGAACTCGCCGCCCGCCAGGCCGAACGCCTGCACATCCTGCAGGCCGCGAACGAGGGCGCCTACCGCGACCAGTACGACGCCGCCGCCGGCCCCCACCTGTGCCCGGCCAGTCCGTTCGGTCAGGCCGCCCCCACGCCGACCTTCGAGGATCGCGACGAGGCCATGGCGTGGCTCGACGCCCAGATCCGTACCGAGGTCGACCCGACCCGACGTGCGGCCTGGCGTCTGCTGCGAGACGCGACGAAGGGGCAGGCATGAGCATGCTGACCCGCGCCCGCCACATCGGACGCCACCGCGGCAAGACCCCCGCGCAGTTGAAGAAGGAGCTCGATCAGGCGGGCTGCACGCTGATCGGGCTCGCCACGGAGATCGACGGGCTGCGGGCGGAACGTGACCGGCTCGAAGCGCAGTTGGACGCCGCAGGTATCGAACTGTCCGGCGTCCGTGACGACCTGAGCGCCGCCCGGAAGCAGATCCGGCACCTCGATGCGGTCGTCCTGCTCCGCGACCGGAAGATCGACGACCTCAACCGCAAGATCGACGTTGGCGTCAAAGCCGAACACGTCATCTCCAAGACGCAGGAACTCGACGGCGAGGAGATCCGCCGCCACTTGCACGCCTCCCCGCAAGCCGCGGTCACCAACCCCGGCACCGTGCGGCAAACCAGCTGGGGCCGAGACGGCGAGGGGGTGGCGTAGATGGCCACACGCCAGATCGTCTGTCACATCGCCGTATGCGACGTGTGTGGCCAGCGGCCCCCGGACGACTACCACTGGGACGACCCGCAGGTAGCCGTCGACATGGCCGCGGAGGAAGCGGACTGGACCCGCATCGGCGACACGCTCGTCTGCGGAACCACCGACCCCCTCCACGACAGGGCCCGCGGCGGCGAAAGCCCCGCACTGCTCCGGCCGACCCGCGCCGCCATGACCATCACGTACACGGAGGTGGCGTGATGGCCCCCTACTGGGAAGACGAGGACGCCGGTATCGCCCTCTACCTCGGCGATATGCGGGAGATCCTGCCCGCGCTCGACGTGCAGGCCGATTGCGTGATCGCCGATCCACCGTATGCCGAGACAAGCCTTGCCTGGGACCGGTGGCCGGACGGCTGGCCCACCCTTGCTGCGACCGTCGCTTCGTCGATGTGGTGCTTCGGATCGATGCGCATGTTCCTCGACCGGCGTGCGGAGTTCGACGGCTGGAAGCTCAGCCAAGACGTCGTCTGGGAGAAGCACAACGGGACCGGGTTCGCTTCGGATCGATTCAAGCGCGTCCACGAGATCGCCACCCACTGGTATCGCGGCGACTGGCGCAGCGTGCACCACGACACGCCACGCGTCGCCTACACCGGACCTGACAAGCACACACGGGCCAGATACGACGACCGTGCCGCCCACGCTGGCACGATCAAGGCCGTCACCTACGAAGACGATGGAACTCGGCTCATCCGGTCAGTCGTCAAGGTCAAATCCGTGCGTGGCCGCGCGAACCACGAGACGGAGAAGCCGCTCGGAATCCTCGATCCGTTGATCCGCTACGCCTGCCCCGAGGGCGGCCTCGTCCTCGATCCGTTCGCTGGCAGCTGCTCCACGTTGGACGCGGCCCGTCAGGCCGGACGCCGCGCGATCGGCATCGAACGCCACGAGCCCTACGCGGAAGCCGCAGCGCGCCGCTTGGACGCGCTGGTCTTCACCTGAGACGGCCGGGCCGCTGGATGGGACAGCGGCCAGCGAGCCCGGCCACCAACGCACAAACCCCCGCCCGGGGATAGCGGGCGGGGATCCCCACCAGCATCCCACGGAGGACTGTCATGCCTGAACTGCCTAACGAGATCGCATGGACGCTCGTCAACATGGAGGACTGGGGTGGCGGCCTTGAGCGCACCTATCGCGCCGACAACGTCGAACACACCAACTGCGGCGGTGACGTACTGCTGATCCACCTCCACGACGAGTTGGGCGCTGTGACCGGAGTGCATTCCCGCTGCGCCAAGTGCGACGAGGACCTCACCGCCTAACCACCCCACAGCCAGCCGCGTGGAGCAGCCGGCCGCTCCGCGGCATCCCAGGGCCAGGCCCCCGCACACCCCCTGTCGGGGGCCTGGCCCGCCCACCAGCACACCCTGAACGGAGTCACATGAGCACCAACCGCATCACAAGGCAGACTGCGCCGCTCCGCTGCACCAGCTGCAGCGACGACGACGGCCCGTTCACGAAAGCCGGTCTCTGCGAGGACTGCACACCCGCCGCGGCCTTGCGTAGCGCTCTGGAAGACGGCGGCCACCTCGACGAGGACGGCCTGCGCCTCATGAACAACTACGCCGCCGACGTCCTGCGCGACGCCGCGGACATGCTGCGGACGGTGCCCGGCTGCGAGAGCGCTGCCCGCATCGTCGACAGCCTCGCCGCCGGACGGACCGCATGACCGCCGCCGTCGAGGCCCCGGAGGAGGTGCAGCCGGGCCTGTACGACATCTCCGCCGATCTCTACCACAGCGACCCGATCCCCGGCGGCAGCCTCTCCTCCACCGGGGCCCGCAAGCTCGCCACCGAATGCCCCGCCAAGTTCAAGTACTGGGTGGACAACCCGCAGCCACCGAAGCGGCACCTCGACCTCGGCACCGCGGCCCACAACGTCCTACTGGAAGCGGGCGACAACATCGTCGTCACCGAGTTCGACGACTGGCGCACCAAAGCGGCCCGCGAACAACGGGACGCCATCCGCGCCGACGGCGGCGTGCCCCTGCTGTTCCACGAAGGCGAGCAGCTGACCGCGATGGTCGACCAGCTGCGACGACACCCCGAAGCCGCCGCCCTCCTGGAGCCCGGCTCCGGCGTCGCCGAACAGTCCGCGTTCTGGGAAGACCAAGGGATCTGGCGGCGGGCCCGCTTCGACTGGCTGCGCCACGACGGTCAGCTCGTCGACTACAAGACCACCAAGTCGGCGAACCCCATCGACCTGCCCAAGGTGATCCACGACTGGGGCTACCACCAGCAGCAGGAGTACTACCTCGACGCCGGTCTCGCCCTCGACCTGGTCGACCCCGAGAAGCCGTTCCAGTTCGTGCTCCAGGAGAAGGAGCCGCCCTACCTCGTGGTCGTCACGACCTGCGACCCAGTGGCCCGCGGCATCGGCCGCCACCTCAACGACCGGGCCCTCAACACCTACGCGCTGTGCCGCGAGTCCGGCGAATGGCCCGGATACCTCGAATCCCCGCTCACCGCGCTGCCCGCCTGGGTCGAGCGCCAGTACGCCTAGGAGAACCGCATGTCTCAGCTTGGCCAGCCCGTCCGCGCAGGGCGACAGCAGCAGCAATCCAGCAACGAGTACGACGAGGGCGGCTTCACCTTCCGCCCGGCCACCAAGGAGCAGGCCAAGGCCCGCATCGCTATCCAGGGCGTATCCGGCTCCGGAAAGACGTGGACGTCGCTCGCCCTCGCCAACGGCCTTTCAGGCGGCAAGCGGTTCGCCGTCATCGACACCGAACGAGGCGCCGCCTCCAAGTACGTCGGCATCAACGGCATCCAGTTCGACGTCCTCCAGATGCAGCGCTTCGACCCCCGCGACCTCGTCAAGGCCCTCGCCGCCGCCGCACAGGCCGGATACGAGGTCGTCCTCGTCGACTCCCTCTCGCACTACTGGAAGGGCACCGACGGTGCTCTCGATCAGGTCGAGAAGCACAAGGGCAAGTACGGGAACAACTCGTTCGCCGGGTGGAAGGACGTCACCCCGATGCAGAACGACATGATCGACGCCCTCCTCTCGTACCCCGGGCACGTCGTCGTCACGATGCGCTCTCACACCGAGTGGGTGCTCCAGGAGAACGAGCGGGGCCGCAAGGAGCCCGTCGCGATGGGGATGCGCGCCGAGCAGCGCAAGGGCGTGGAGTACGAGTTCGACGTCGTCGGCGCCATGGACGTCACCAACACGCTGAAGATCCTCAAGTCTCGCTGCCCGGCCCTGCACAACCAGACCCTCGAGCGCCCCGACGGCGACACCGACATCGCCAAGCCGCTCCTCGAGTGGCTGAACGACGGCGCCGAGCCGATCGACCCGACCGCCTGGGTTGACGCCGCCACGGCCGCAGACGCCACCGCAGACAGCTTGCTCGCCACCTACCGCGAAGCCGAGGCGCACGGTGCGCTCGCCACCCCATTCCTGCACCCGGCCAGCGGCGAGCCGACCAACCTCGGCGACTTCATCAAGGAACGCGGCACCGCGCTCAAGAACGCTGCCTAGCCCGCACACGCCTGAGCCGCCCCGCGGGTATCGGGGCGGCTCGGAACCCAGCACACCACATCCAGGAGACAACCGCCATGAAGGTATCGCTCTGCAAGCACAGCTTCCCGTGCCAGCCGCCGCACGGGTCGATCTTCCGTCCCGGCGACTGCACCGGCTGCGGCCTCACCTACGCCGACCACGAGGCCGAGCTCCGCCGCCAGGAAGAGGCCCTGATCGTCGGCAGCTCCCGCGACGGCCACTGCCCCGACTGCAGCCAGGCCCGCCGCCTGTTCCGGTTCCAGCCGCCCGCCCAGCCCTGGCACGACCCCGACTACGAGCCGCCCGTCACGTTCCTGTGCACCGACTGCTTCAACAACGCCGCCGACGCCCACAACGCCATGGTCAACGCCGTCTTCGAGGAGGCGGCCCGATGAGCGCTACGACAACGATCGAGTGGACCGACGCCACCTGGAATCCGATCACCGGCTGCACCAAGGTCACGCCGGGCTGCGACAACTGCTACGCCGAGACGTTCGCCGAGCGCTGGCGCGGCATCCCCGGCCACCACTTCGAGAACGGCTTCGACCTCACTCTCCGCCCCAACGCCCTGACCATGCCGCTGCGCTGGCGCAAGCCCCGCAAGGTCTTCGTAAATTCCATGAGCGACTTGTTCCACAAGGTCGTCCCCGACTCGTACATCGCTCACGTCTTCGCGATCATGGCGTTGACGCCACAGCACACCTACCAGGTGCTGACCAAGCGCCACGGGCGGATGCGGTCCCTCCTCAAAAGTCACGCGTTCGTCGCCCAGGTCGACGGCTACCGCGAGGAGATCCGGCCTGGCTGCGGTGACTTCGACTGGCCGCTGCCGAATGTGTGGCTGGGCGTGAGCGTGGAGGATCAGAAGCGCGCCGACCTCCGCATCCCGGCGCTAGTGGAGACTCTGGCCGCGGTGCGATTCCTGTCGTGTGAACCGCTCCTCGGTCCCGTCGACCTGTCGGCGTGGATGCCCGCCGGGCCCGCGAACTGGCGCTGCCAGGAACCGTCCTGCCGCTGCTACTTCACCGGCCCTCTCCAGCGGCACTGCCCGAACTGTGGAGCCGACGGCATGTGGACCGGCAGCCACACCGGCAACGGTCGCCCGAACGGACAGCCGATCGGATGGGTCATCGCAGGCGGAGAATCCGGTCCTGGAGCCCGGCCGATGAGCCCCGACTGGGCTCGCGCCCTCCGCGATCAGTGCTCCGCCGCCGAGGTCCCGTACCTGTTCAAGCAGTGGGGTGCCTACCAGCCGACCGGCTACATGGCCATCGGCGCCTCCGACAAGGGCTGCGTGTTCGTCGGCGAGCCCATTGACGACCTTGGCCATCGCTGGGAGATGCGCCGTGTCGGCAAGAGGGCCGCCGGCCGTGAACTCGATGGCCGCACCTGGGATCAGTTCCCCACCACGACGGGAGTTGCCTCATGACCGCGACCGTGCAGCCCGCTCTCGACGGTAGCGTCCCCGCCCCGCACAAGACGAAGACGCAGCGGCAGGCGGAGGACTACGAGTCGTGGCTCGCAGAGGTCTGGCCCAAGTTCATAGACGCCGCCGCGACGGGCCGCGTCTTCACCTGCTACGAGATCGCCGACACCCACGACCTCCCGTCGCCGCCTGTACCTCAGGCGCACTGGGGCCGGCTGATGACGCTCCTCCGCGACGAGGGCTACGTGCGGACCGCGGGCTGGGCCTGCACCAACCGGCCCACCGCCCACCACTCCGGGGTCCGCACCTGGAAGGGCACCCCCGCCGCGAGGGGGCGGACGTGATGGCCGCCGATCCGCGCCAATTCCGCCTCCGTAACGAGGGCCCCGACGTGTTCGTCCTGATCTGCCTCATCTGCTTCGAGCCCTTCACGGACAACGCGCACGCCGAGATCCGCATCCAGGACCCGAACCCGCTCCTCGACGACATCCTCACCGCCGCCAACGACCACCAGCACGGAAGGGAACCGGACCTGTGAGCAGCCGCAGCAAACGCAACCAGCCGGTCGGCGACATGTTCCCCGGCATGACGGACGCCGACGTCATCATCAAGGGGCGGGCTCACAAGCTCCCCAAGAGGCCGCCGAAGACTGAACGAGGCGCCGCCTCCAAGTACGTCGGCATTAACGGCATCCAGTTCGATGTCCTGCAGATGCAGCGCTTCGACCCCCGCGACCTCGTCAAGGCCCTCGCCGCCGCCGCACAGGCCGGATACGAGGTCGTCCTCGTCGACTCCCTCTCCCACTTCTGGAAAGGCACCGACGGAACCCTCGAACAGGTCGACAAGGCCAAGTCCCGCTACGGCGGCAACTCCTTCGCCGGTTGGAAGGAGGGCACCCCGATGCAGAACGAAATGATCGACGCCCTGCTGTCCTTCCCCGGGCACGTCGTCGTCACGATGCGCTCCCACACCGAATGGGTCCTCCAGGAGAACGACCGGGGTCGCAAAGAGCCCGTCGCCATGGGAATGCGCGCCGAACAGCGCAAGGGCGTGGAGTACGAGTTCGACGTCGTCGGCGCCATGGACGTCACCAACACCCTGCGGATCCTCAAGTCCCGCTGCCCAGCCCTCCACAACCAGGTGCTCGAGCGGCCCGACGGCAGCACGGACATCGCCAAGCCGCTACTCGACTGGCTCAACGACGGCGTCGCGGTCACCGACCCGTCGGCCTGGATTGACGCCGCGACCGCCCCGGACGCCACCGCGGAAAGCCTCCTCGCCACCTACCGCGACGTCGAATCGCGCGGCGCGCTCGCCACGCCGCTCCTGCACCCGCAGACCGGCGAGCCGACCAACCTCGGTGACTTCATCAAGGAACGCGGCACCGCGCTCAAGAACGCCCAGCGGTAGCCCGCGCACGCCTGAGCCGGCCGCGGGCAAGGCGGCCGGCTCCTCTCCAAGGAGACCACACGATGCCTCAACTCCTCGTCCAGATCGGCGGCGAGACCCTGCCGCTCCGCTCCTGCCACTGGGTGCTGTTCGGCCCCAACGGCTGCGCTTATGCCTCCGAGTACGGAGACGGCGCCACCGGCCCGGAAGAAGCCCACCGCAACTTCACGCCCCGCCAACGCGACCGCGACCGGGAGACCCGGCAGGGCTACCACGTCGAGCTCCTCAGCAAGAAGCAGTGGCGTAAGCAGGCCGGGCCCTGCTTCTACCGCACCTGCACCCACACGCCCGTGCAGCAGGAAGTGGTGTCTCGATGATCAAGCGCCTCACGGTCGCCGAGCGGCTCGCGTCCACCGAGAAGGACGCGCTCCTCGCCGACATCACGAAGCACTCCGAGTGGGACCGCTTCCTCGTCGAGCAGGCCGTCCTCCACTTCGGGGAAAAGCACCAGACGTTCTCCTGCAACCAGATCCGCGACGTCCTCCCCGACCTCGGTACTGGCTTCCTCGGCGCCGCGATCAACTCACTCCGCACCGCCGGGATCATCGAGCGAACCGGCCAGTACGTGCCCTCCACCAGCGGCCCCACCCACGGACATCCCATCGCCGTCTGGCAACTCACCGCCAAGGGCCGCCGCATCGCCGCACAGCGACGCACCGCCCGCCAGCAGGGGAGGGCCGCGTGATGGAGGTGATCGTCTGCTACTCGCGCTGCTGGAACTGCATGTTCGGCCACTGCTACGACCCGCCGAAGCCACACCCCTGGTGGGGCAGCGAGGACGTCGAGCACGCCGTGGCCACCGGCCAGCCCACGCCCAGAGGTAACTGCGCCTGCCCCTGCGCCAAGCCGGAGGTGGCCGCCTGATGTGTCACCTCGCCCTCGTCGCAGGCCTGTGCGGCCTCGCCGCCAGCACCTTCGGAGCCCTGTACTCGATCACAGCCAATCGCCGGGGCAGGAGGCGGATGTGATGGCCGACGCCCTCGCCGTGATCCACACCTACACCACCGTCCTCACCTGGGCCGAACGCAGCTGGTACGTGGCCCTCGGCTTGTCCGCCCTCGTCGGCCTCGGCTACCTGGCGTGCAACCGCATCGGCGCCAGCTTCACCCGCGCACACCAGACCATCACCGACATCCAGACCCGGCAGGAGGAACAGCCGTGACCACCGCCGACCACACCCCGAGCCGAGCCTGCTACCTCCGCGGCTGTGACTCGAAAGGATGCAGGCAGGCCAACTACCGCTACATGAGCCGCTACCGCCTCGACCGAGAACGCAACGGCCGCCGACGCGTCGACGCCTCACCCGCCGCCGCACACGTCCGCAAGCTCGTCGACGCCGGCTGGTCCCGCCATCAGATCGCAACCGTCGCCGACTGTGCCGAACGCACCATCGTCTCCCTCTGCAACGGCCACTACCCGACCATCCGCGCCGACATCGCCGCCCGCATCATCACCGCACAACCACACGTATCCACCGTCGACGCCAAGTCCTACGTCGACGCCACCGGGACGATCCGACGAGTCCGCGCCCTCATGTACATCGGGCACCCGCTCAACGCCATCGCAGCCACAGCACGCGTCCACAGGGCGCCCCTCGGGAAGCTCATCAGCCACGAGCACCACCACGTCACCGCCGGCTACGCCCGCCGCATCGCCGCCGCGTACACGGCTATGACCAAGCTGCCCGGCAACAGCGTCCGAGCACGCAACCGGGCTCAGTCCAGCGGCTGGCACGGCCCCCTCGCCTGGGACGACATCGACGACCCGGCCAGCAAGCCCGAGACCGGGTGGCACAGCGAAGCCAAGGCCAGCACCAGGACCAGGACCAAGGTCTACGCCGATCCACAGCGCGTCGCCGCACTCACCGCGCAAGGCCAATCCGCCGCCGACATCGCCCTCCAACTCGGCTGCCACCAGCGGATCGTCGTCCGCGCCCGCGGCCGTGCTCGAGAGCAGGTGGCGGCATGAGCTTCGACTGGATGGCCGACGCCTTGTGCGCGCAGGTCGGGCCGGACCTGTTCTTCCCCAACAGTGCCGCCGGCTACCGGCAGGCCAAGCAGATCTGCGACCGCTGCCCCGTCCGCGAGGACTGTACCGAAGCCGCCGCCGCATACGAGGGCACCAGCCACCGCCACCTCCGCCACGGCACCTGGGGCGGACTCACACCCACCACCCGCACACGACAAAACCGGGAGGCCTCCTGATGTCGCTCACCTTCACAGACATCTTCTGCGGCGCCGGCGGCTCAAGCACCGGGCTGGTCGCCGCGGGCTTCGAACTGAAACTCGCCGCTAACCACTGGTCGCAGGCCATCGAAACCCACGCCGCGAACCACCGCGACGCCGACCACCTGTGCGCCGACGTCAACAACTACGACATGCGGCGCCTGCCCAAAACCGACATCCTCTGGGCATCCCCGATCTGCACCGAGATGAGCCCCGCCGGAGGACGCCGCCGCACCCGCGGCCAGATGGCCCTCGAAATCGACGAACTCGGCTCCGTGCCCGACGCCGCCTGGGAACGCACCCGCGCCACCGCCTACGACGTCATCCGCGCCACCGAAGTCCACCGCTACCAGGCCATCCTCTGCGAGAACGTCGTCGAGTTCGCCGTCGACTGGGAACTCTTCGACTGGTGGCGCAAGGGCATGGAAATGCTCGGCTACCGCTCGCAGGTCGTGTCCGCCTCATCCGCGCACATCGGTGGCCACGACAATGCTCCAGCGCCGCAATGGCGGGACCGCATCTACATTGTCTTCACCCAGCAGAGCATCCCGCTGCCGGACCTGAAGCCCACCCCGCCCGCCTGGTGCACCGCCTGCGAGCAGGACGTCGACGCCGTACAGACGTGGCGCAACGGCCGCCGCATCGGCAAGTACAAGCAGCAGTACGACTACCGCTGCCCCCACCGCGCCTGCGGCCACGCCATCGTCGAGCCTTACATTCGCCCGGCCGCCAGCATCATCGACTGGACCAACCTCGGCGTCCGCATCAGCGACCGCGCCCAGCACGGACTCCGGCCTCTCGTCGCCAACACCCGCAATAGGATCCAGGCCGGCCTCGACCGGCTCGGCGGCGACAAGCCACTGGTCCTCACCGTCAACCACGGCGGGCATGACGGCCGCGGCGTCCGCGCCGATGAATGGCCCCTCGCCTCCCGCACCGTAAAGATCGGCGACGCCGTCCTCACCCCTCCCGCCGCCCGCGACGCGTTCGTCGTCGAATACCGGCGCAACGGGGGAGCCGAGCCCGCCCACATCGCGCCACTCGCCACCGTCACCGCCAAGGGCAACCACCACGGGCTCGTCATCCCCTACCGCGACATCACCGACCTCACGGCCGTGATCCCCGCGCCGGAGATCGAAGACTGCCACTACCGGATGATCCAGCCCCGCGAACAGCTATACGCCCAGCGATTCCCCACCGACTACATCGTCACCGGCGGCAGAGCCGCCCAGACCATGCAGGCCGGAAACGCCGTCAGCTGCAACGTCGCCCAATGGGTCGGCACTCGCGTCGCCGACGCGCTCAACCGCACCACGGCAGCCGCCGCGTGACCGCGGCCCGCCCCCGCGCCGGACCCTGACCCGCGCGCCACCACCCCGCCGACCCATCCGCACCGCCTGATCGAAAGGAGCCGGACGTGAACTACAGCGACGACGACCTCGAGCCAGAGACGGACGAAGAGCTCTACCGCAACCCCGTCTGCTACGAGCCTGCGGGCCGCAATCTCGACCTGGACCGCCCGGACCTCGGCATCCCGGAGATCCCGGGGTTGCGCGAGAAGCTGCTGAAGATGCGCGGCCGCGTGCCTGTCGAGAAGCGCGGACTGATCTGCCCCGATTGCCGGGACCTGCGCCGCCGGCGCGCACCGATGTACTTGGTCCAGCGGGACGGAGTCTGGCTTCCGTCGCACTACCGCAGGCCGGGCGAGAAGCCGATCAGCCACGAATCCGACGAGCACATGGCCCGCAAGGAGCGCGTCGCCAAGGACTCCGAGGACCACGGCTTTCACGCAGAGGCAGAGTCGTCTACCCCGGACGGCCGTGCGCGCCTCGACGTCCGCATCACCGGCGACAACGGAATCGTCCTCGGCTACGAGCCGCAGCTCAGCGAGCAGACCGCTCGTTCCATGCGTCTGCGCGAAGGATTCCGCCGCCGCTCCAACGTCCGCTCCGTATGGGACTTCGTGGACCCCGGCCACGCTGGGGTCGGGACAGTGCCCTACGTCCGTACCCCCGGACTGCCCGCCTCCGTAATCCGGGTGCAGAAGAACCCGATCGAAGTCCGAGACGGCAACTACGTCGTCGAGGAGGGGCACTGTACCCCGGGCGGGTCCATCAACCGCTGCCCCAACAAGCCGTTCGACCCCAACAACCCCATTGCTGAAGCCTATTGCGGTGACTGGCACCGCATCCTCGTGCCCGAGCACCAGTCGAGCGCCGCGTCCGATACGGGGAAGGCGGCACTGACGCTGACCCGCTTCATCGTTGAGGCCGCCGGGGGAGCCCGCATTCCCTTCCAGCGCGAGGGAAGGTGGGGCTGGCTCCCTGCTGACCATTGGCACCGCTACACGGAGGCCAACGGGCCCGAGGAGAAGCCGGCCGACCGGGAGCGCACCGTGGTCCGTGACGGCGACAGGCGGTCGCTGTGCACGGAGGACCGGCCCGCCTCGGACTTCCGCTCCGAGCCCAAAGAGCTGCATACGAGCCGCACCGTCGTCCTTGAGACCCGCAGCGCGGTGCAGCCGGAGGCCTCTAGGAACATCGCCAAACCCCAGCCGCCCCTGCTCCGCCGCGTCACGCCAGGCCTGTGCGAATCCGGCACTACAGCGTGCGGCGCACCGGCCCGCCTCTACCCCTGCGGCTGGCGGTGCGACCCGCACAGCCCCGCCGCCATGGCGCGCCGCACCGACTGATCTCCCATTCGTTTCGTTCGAAAGAAGACCCTGATGGCACGTGGCCACGGCAGGATCCTCACCAGCATCTGGGAGGACGCCGACTTCCTGGCGCTCGACGAGAAGGAGCAGCGCCTCTACCTGTTCCTGATCTCGCAGCCCAACCTCAACCACGCCGGGCTGCTGCCTCTCACCCTTCGGCGCTGGTCCCGCAAGGCGCACGGGTTGACCTCTGCCGAACTGGAGAAGAGGCTCCAGGCGCTCGAGGCTGCCCACTTCATCGTCATGGACGACGACACGGAGGAAGTCCTCATCCGTTCGTTCGTGCGCAACGACGGTGTCTGGCGGATGCCGAAGGTCATGGGCGCGATGATTTCCGGCGCCCTGGAGATCTCCTCCCGGCGGCTGCAGGCCGCGCTGCTGGCAGAGACTGACCGTATCCCGCTCGACGAGCTCAGCGACGAGCCGACCAGGATGAAGGGGCAGAGCGGGCCGTCGATCCGGCAGCAGGTCGCCTCGCACATCGAGACCCTCCGCAAGGCCTTCCGCACCCCCGAACCAGACCCCACGGGAGGGGGTTCGCGAACCCCCTCCGCACCCCCTTCGGCAACCCCCTCCGATACCCCTGGCGAACCCCCTCAGGAAATCCCCTTTGGGGTGAATCGCGAAGATGCCCGAACCCCCTCCGATACCCCTCCCGAGGGGGTTGCCGAAGGGGTTCCTCAGGGGGGTCCGAAACCCTCTACGCGCGGGCGCGCGGGCGCATCACGCGCGCATTCCCCTGCCCCTGCCCCTGCCCCTGCCCCTGCCCCTGCCCCTAACCCCCTTGTGGTTGAGGTAGGAGTCAAGACCTCAGGTAGTAGCGAGGCGAGCACCACGCCGCCTGACGGCGACGCCCCCATCGACCTCGACGGGTTCGCACTCAACGACGGCATGCGCCGCTGGGCCCACCGCGACGGTTACGCCGACCGCGTCGACATCGACTACGAGACCGCCCAGTTCGTCAGCCACTTCCGCGGCAATGGCCAGCGACGCAGCAACTGGCACGAGGAGTGGCAGAAGTGGATCCGCCGCGCCCACAAGTGGGCCGTCGAGAACCAGCAGCACCGCGCCAGCAACGTCGTTCAACTGCCCTCCGGCCAAACCCTCACCGGCACCGACGCCAAGGTCGCCGGCTGGGCTGCCATCGCCGACCAACTTCGCGATCAAGGAGACTCCGCATGAACCCGACCGAGGCGGCTGAGCTTCTCGGCCACGCCGCCGCCTTCGACAACCGCAACCCCTCCGCCGCCGCCGCTGTCGCCTGGGCCGCCGCCCTCGACGACGTGCCTCTCGACGCGGACGCCAAAGCCGCGGTAGCGCTCTACTACCGCACACCGCCGCAGGACCCGAAAGACCGCCTGTGGATTCTGCCGCACCACATCAAGGCCCTCCGCAGCAAGATCCGCAGCGAGCGACTGGAGAACTTCCAGTACGAGCCGCTGCCGGACGAGACGGTCCCGGAGTACTTGGTTCGCTACAAGGGCCAGGTGCAGGCCATCGCCTCTGGTCGCGTCGCTGCACCGTCGGGCCGTCTGGAGCTCGAGGGCGGGGCCGACCGGTTCATGCACGAGCTCGAATCCCGCGGGCTGAGCTTCGGAGGCGAGGCCGCCGATGCGGAGACCGCCGAGGCTGATCTTGTCGACTCGGTTCGCCGCTCCGGTCCTCTCGGCGTCGAGTGCCCCGCCTGCCTGGCGGCGATAGGCCGTCCCTGCAAGTCGCCGGGCGGCTCGGAGAAGCAGCCGATGGGAAAGCCGCGCGCCACCCCGCACAGCGCCCGACTGCGGGCCAGCAAGGGAGAGTCCGAGCTCGCGGCGGAGGAACGGCTCGCCCGCGAGAACGCGATCAAGGCGCGGTCCGCGCAGCACCTGGCCCGCGAAGCCGAGGACATCCCCGACGCCGTGATCGTCGACGAGGGGGCCGCGTCGTGAGCACCGACTGGCAGCCCACTCCCGCAGACATCGACGCTACCCGCCAGGCCCGCAAGTCCGGTGACTTCAAAGCCGCACTGCGCCAGCAGATAGCCGACGGCCGTAACCGGCTCCAGCCCGGCGGCTCCAGCTGGCCGGTCAGCGGCAAGCGTAAGGACCTGTACGGGATCAGCTGCCCACGCTGCACCGCCGGCCCTGACCAGAAATGCCACCTCCGCACCCGCGACAAAGCCCTGCCCAAACCGCACCAGCAGCGCATCGCCGCCTGGGCCCAACTGGTCGCCTGCTGCCCCGAATGCGATGTCGCCCCGGGGACTCCCTGCCGCCTCGACGGGTTCGCCCTGCCCGCCGACACCGTCCACGCCCGCCGCTACCAGGAAGCCGAGGAAGTCGCCGCATGAGTGCCTGGCATGCCGTCCGTCCGTGCTGGACGGAGGCCGACGAGTTCGACGTCGAGATCATCGTCCGTGAGAAGCGGGCCGCTGAGGGACTCACTCGGCTCGAGCGGGTCCTCGTCGCACGCGGCCTGACCGAACGCCAGGTTCCCGGTGACGAGATCGCCCGCATCGTCGGGGTCTCACCGCGCACCGTCTGGCGATGGCGGTCCGAAGGCTTCCGGCAGGCCGCCTGATCCCGCACGTTGAACCGCGCCCCGTCGCCCCTGTGGCGCCTCGCAGCCGCTCGTTGCCCCTCGGGGTGTCCCGGCCGCTCCCAGGCCCGCAGACGGCCGTACAGCAGATCCGGGTCAACTCCGTCCGGTTACTGGCCGGTTAAGTCCCTGACGGCCTCGACCCCCCGCCCTCGACGCTCACCCGCACGCTCCCGCCAAAGGCCGCCCACGGCCGCATAGCCCGCCGATTTGAGGCATGAATGCCCGACACCCAAGACCCCTGGCAGCCAACCCGACCCATTCCCGCCCACCGACGGAAGGGCGCCGGCGCCCTCAACCCCGCTCAACTCGCCCTCGCCGACGACCTCCACACCCGAGCCCTCGCCCTGCGCGCAGCCTCCGACGGCGACCTGTCGATACGCGAAGCCGTCCATCTCGCCGCCGTCCAACTCGGCCTCGAAGCACCCACACCCGAAGACACCCCGTGATCCCCGACCCGACCCGAAGGAGCAGCACCGTGGCCACAGCCGAGTCCGATTCGTCCGCCCGCCCGGAGTCGAACAGGTCAGCCCGCCATGTCGTCGAGCATGCACTGGTCGACTACGGCTACAGGCCCGAAGTCGCCCGCGAGCTCGTCGACCAGCTCATCGCCGAGGGGCGTGAAACCTGATGCCGATCCACCTCAAACCCCCTGCGCACAACCCGAAAGGCCCTGACGGGCAGGGTTGGAACCGCATCTCGCTCGGCAGCCTGGCCGGCGACCAGTGCGCGCTGCGCCCCCGCGACTACAGCCACCTGCTCGAGTCCCAGAACACCATGCGCGCCCACTACGGCGGCTACGGGCCGTGCACCTCAAACGGCGACTGCACGAACTGCCCCCTCTTCCAGGCGGCCCCGCGCCGCCTGCAGGCCTTCGATGACCGGGTGCTGGTGCGGGTCAACGAGCGAGACGGCGAGCCGTACCTGATGAACCGGGAGGAGGACGGCTGGGGCTCGCTGGCATGGCGCTGGACGTGGCAGGACCTGGCGCGACTCGACGGCTGGACTGTCGGCCGGCGGTACTCAGACGAGCACTCCGACGGGTTCTGGCTCGAACGCGCCACCCCCGCCCCGTGACCGCGTGTGTGCAGCGCCCGGCCGCTATCCGGGCGCTGCACCCTCCGACCCTCCCAGACCCGACCGGAGTTGACCATGAGTGAGATCGACTACGAAGCGCACTACGAGCCCCTCCCGCCCGCTGATCGGTACCAGTTGGCGTGGCGGAACGCCCGAGCGCGGGCCCTGTTCCTGTCCGGCGAGCTGACCCGCCGCGCCCCGCTCCTCGGCGAGTACGCGGCCGAGAACACGAAGCTGCACCAGTGGCATGACGAAGATCGCGCCGCGCTCACGGAGATGCGGGCCACGATCGAGCGGCTACGCAAGGAGCGTGACGGGTTCCGGGATCAGCGGAACGCCGTGTTCGCGGACAACGAGCAGCTGCTGGCCCGGATCGAGGAAGCCACCGAGGCGCGACTGTGGGCGGAGAACGAGGCCCGCGCAGCATCCCACCACCCCACCGTCCCGCCAGTGCCCGCTGACACCGACCTCCGCGACCACTGCCTGGACAACCCGCGTCTGACGGCGCGGATCGGCTATCCCGTGCGATGCCCTCACTGCCCGTCTGACGCTGCTCCGGTGCCACCGACGCACTGGACCAAGCACGTGCAGCGGCACCACCCGGAGGCGCCAGCCACGGTGCCCGCCGACGCCGACCTCCGCGCCCAGGTGACACGGGCGCTGGACGCTGCGTTCGCGTCCTTCGACCCCGAGCGCACCGAGGACGCCGAGCTGTCCGGCCACCTCGCCGAGGCTGTCCTGCCCGTCCTGCTCGCCCGCCGCCCATTCGACGCGCAGGCCGGACTGCAACGCCTCGCCGACGACCAGCAGCGCGGGGAGGAGCTGGAATCCGGATGCGCACACTGCGGTGGCGACCACGCCTGGGACGACTGCGAGACGTACACGGCGGTGGTCCGCGACGACAAGGTCGCCAACCGGGACGCCGAGGTCGCCGCGACTGCTGACCAGGTGGAGCGAGCCTTCGCTGCTGAGCTGAACGATGAGCGCGCTCTGAGCCTTCACGACGCGCTGGTCGTTCTCCGCGCGAAGCTGCCGTGCACGTGCGCTCGATCACAGGGACTGCACGCAAAGGGATGCCGACGGTACGTGGCGGGACACGAACTCCTCAGCCCTGTACGGCGGCTGGCCCGTGCCCGCGAAGAGATCCGCCGCATGGCCGACGAGGCGCAGCAGGCGATGCCGTTCACCCCCACCGATGCTGGCCCGCCCTGCATACCCGATCACAGCGTCGCCGTGCACTGCCCCGGATGCGCTGCCGACGAGGCGCAGCAGGCGGGGTCCGGTCGGATCGTCGCCCGTCGAAGTCCCGCCACCGGCAGCGTCTACTGCACCACCCACGCCACCCCCGAGATGACCCCGCTCACCTCCAACGACCTGCCCGACGGCGCGCAATGCCAGATCTGCGGCATCGACGTGCTCATCGAGCAGGCGGGGGAGTCCGGCCGTGGCTGACTTCACGACGGAGACCGTGACCCGCACGATCCGCCGCTGGATCATCCCCGCCGCCGAGCCGTGGGGTGCTGCGGCTGAGGAGATCGTCATCGAATTCCAGACCGAAGCCCACGCCAACTAGCCCACCGCCAGGAGGAACTATGTCGTACCCGCAACTGCTCACCCCCGAAGAGAAGCTCGCCGACGCGAAGGCCCGCCTCGACATCCCGAAGATCGTCGTGATCTGCGGCTCCACCCGGTTCATGCCGGAGATGGTCGAGGCGGATGTGCAGGAGACCGCCGCCGGGAAGATCGTCGTCAAGCCGGGCTGCAACATGAAGGCCGACCACCCGCTGTGGGCAGACCCTGCCGAAGCCGAGGCGCTGAAGGCCCGCCTCGACGAACTCCACCGGGCGAAGATCCGGCTCGCCGACGAGGTGCTCGTCGTTGGGGGCTACGTGGGGTCGTCGACCCGAGCGGAGATCGCCTACGCGCGGGAGCTCGGGAAGCCCGTCCGGTTCACCCACCCCGCGGTCGATCCCGACCTCACCTCGCTGTCGAGCTGCAGTGGCTGCGGCGGCACCGTCGGGTGGATCGACTGCCCGACGGGCGGTTGGTGGGCGCACGAGCAGCACCCGGGCGATGGCCACGACGCCCAGCCGGGGCCTTCGGGCTGCCACGCAGCGCTCATGCCCCTCGACTCGCGGCCGGTCGAGAGCTGCGTCGTCCATGGCGGGCACCGCCGTCACCGCTCACGGAGCGGTGAGGCGTGGACTGATGCCGACTCCGGCCTGAACGACGAGCCCGCCGCCTGACCACCCACCCCCGGGGGCGGCGGTCCGGCCGCCGCCCCACCCCGAACCGCAAGGAGCACGCACCGTGAGTAGCTACATGCCGCCCGTCGGCGGATCCAAGCACGAGTACTTCCCGTTGGACGACGAGTGCGTCTACGCCGACGGCGACAGCTTCCCCGAGCACGACTTCCCGCCGGTCGGCGAGGGCGACGAATGCCGTCGCTGCGGCGCCGAAGCAGACCCCGAGGACCCGTCGTGACCGCCCGGCAGCCGGTGCGGTGGATGCCCGACGAGCGGTCCCGTCAGATCCTCGCCGCGTTCGCCGCGAGCAAGGAATCCACCCCGTCCGTGCTGCGCCGCGCCCTCGAACTCCTCGCCCAAGCCGACGGCATCGTCGACCACCGCGGCAAGGTCAAAACCAGCGGGAGGCAGACGTGACCGTCACCTGGTCCGAACCGTGCGACCTGTCCGACACCGACCTGATCACCGAAACCGACCCGGACGAGCGGCCCGCCGAACAGTGGGCGGACATCGAGGACGTGGACACGGGGGAGTGGCTGTGAAGCCGACCCTGACCGCACGCGAGCTCAAGGTGCTCGAGCTGATCGCTACCGGGTTTACCTACGCGGAGATCGCCGAGCAGCTGTCCATCGGCGTCGACGGCGCAAAAGGGGCGGCGAGCCGCATGATGATGCGCCTCGGCGCCCTGAACGCCCCGCACGCCGTCTACCTCGCCACCCAAGCCGGAATCCTTAAGCGGCGCCGCGGCAGGCCGTCAGGGCCCCCACGGCAGCCCCTCACGGCCCGGCAAGCTCAAGTCCTCACCACCGCGGCAGACGGGGCCAGCCTCACCGTCGTCGCCCGGCGGCTCAACAGCACCCGCGAACAGGTCGCCGCCCGACTCGCCGAGGCGTACCTCCGCCTCGGCGTCACCCACCTACCCCGCGGCCAACGCCGCACCGCAGCCGTCACCGTGGCCCGCAAGCGCGGGCTCATCCCCAACCCCGCCAAGGAAACCGCATGAACACCGCCCTGACCGCCCTCATCTGGCTGGCCTGCGCCTGGTTGATCGCAATCTTCGTCGCAACAGCCGTGGCCATCCACCGGATCCGCCGAGACCGCAAGGAGCAGCCGTGACCGATCGCCCGGCCCCCGCCGACCGCAGCCGCCTCCTGGCCTGGGCCCGCGACCTCTACATCGCCGCCGACCCCGACCTGGCCGCCCGCCACCAACACGCCCTCGGCCAGCTCGAAGACGCAGACCCGGAGGTGAGCCGCGCCGCCGTTGATGAACTGTCCGCCATCCTGCACGACGCCATCGACGCGGTAGGAGGACAGCCGCAGCACCGGGGATGGGCCAACGATCGCCGAAGCCGCCGCGGACGACCGGGCGCACTGGAACGACAAATACGCGGGAGGCAGCCGATGAGCAGCAGTCTCAGCTGCCGGCCCACACTCGAACAGCCCACGAATATCCGGCCCCTGCGGCTCCGCGCCACCCACGCCTGAACCGCGGCATACGCCCCATCAAGCAGGGCAGCCTCACCACCCCGTAAAGGAGACACATGCCCCCAACCCCAGACCCGATCACCGACCTCGTCGAACTCCTGCACCAGGCCGGACTCGGCAACACCACGGTCGAACGCAACGCGCACGGCCACATCCTCATCCGCCTCACGCCCGACGACACCACCACTCTCGTCCGGCTGCTGAAACTCGACAACGATTGGGATCTCGCCCTAAGCGGCCTGCGGACGCTCGGCGTGCGGTTCATCTCCTGCTGCATTACCCCCGAGACCAGCGCGATCACCCTGACCGACAGCAACACCAGGCACCTCGCCACCCGCATCCGATACGCCCTCTAGGAGGCGATCATGTACGACGATGAGATTCTGCCCGGCACCCCCCTCTTCGACGACGAAGAAGACGACGGCCTCGGGCGCCGCATGGCCGGACCCTCACCCGACACCGCCCGCCTCATCGGCCAGCACCTCGTCGACCGGCAGGCGGAAGGCCGCGCCCCGTACTGGCCCGACTGGGACGAGTAGCCGCAGCGCTCAAGGCGGAGCTGCCGCCCGCTAGTCCCGCGACGGCACCCGGGCGGCAAGCTCCGACAGCAGCCGGCCCGCCACCTCCCCATCCACCCGCTGGCCGGCCACCACCGCGGCCAGCACCCCCACCACCCCCTGCGCCTCCGACAACGTCAGCAGAGGGAGGAGCTCGTCATCGTCCATGACCAGGGCAACGACGACGGCGCCGGCCGGACACCGCTGCAGCAAATCCCGCGTCACCCGGCCGCCCGCCCGGCCGAGCGGTACCATCCGACTGTCAGCCGGAATCACGATCCGTGAATCCACATCCTGAATCACGATCCGCGAATCCCCAGCCGGGAGGACGACGATGAGCGACCAGCCGTGGACCATCGACGCCATCGCCCACGCGATCCCCGCAGCCGACACCCGGCAGACGTTCCTCCGCGAGGTCAACCTCACCCCGCTACCGGACCTCCCCGACGTTCTCGCCCGCTGGCAGCGGTTCGTCGAACACTGGCGCGACGAGACCGCCCCCAAGCTGGACAGCCTTCTGGAATACGCCCGGAAACACGGCGGCGAGCTGCCCCCCGAGTACGCCGACGACGGCAGTACCCCGGACTTCCTCAACCAGCTGCGCGAGAACACCCAGAAGCGGCAAACTAACGCGGCGTGACCTATGAGCTCATCGTCCCGCCCAGCATCCAGCGCCAGATCGCCGGGTTCCCTGTAGGCGACCAGGCCGAGCTCATCGCCTTCTTCGACCGGCTACCGGACGAGTGCGAGCAGATCACCGAACCCCGCGGGCTCGAGGTCCCGGACAGCCCCGTCCGCATGCGCATCAAGGGGCTCAGCAGGCTCGTCGTCACCGTCCTGCTCAACGACACCACGATTACCGTGACAGTCATCGAAATAACCGAACCACACGGCGACTGACACGCGAGAGCCCCCGCCCGGAACACTCCGGCGCGGGGGCTTTCGTGTGTGCGGCCACCAGCCGCTGTCGGGGACCTGCTCGCACCTACGGCGCCCTCGCCGAGCCCCGATGACTGGACGTATATCCAACCGCGCACGAAAGCGTCCGAATGGTGGGCGCCGTGGCGCCATGCGCCCCCTCATGCACCGCGCCCCGTACATATGCCCCGCTATCCGACCGCTCCAAGGGGAAGGGACACAGCACGGCTAAACGCCGAAGCCCTCCGACGCAGGACAACGGCTTCCCAACCAGCCTGCACCAGAGGGCCACACCAACCAGGCGAACCTAGAAGGAGAAGCACGTGACCGTACCTCAGTGTGTGAATGCCCCCGATGACGGGTGGGCACACGGCGCGAATGAGTGGCACATAGTCGTGATCACCGTGACAATCATTGTGATTGTGCTCGGATGCGCCGGGGTGACCCCCGACTGGATCATCACCGCTGCCACGCTCGTCGGCGTGGCAGCCGGAGCGGCCCGCCGGTAGATCGAAGCAACGTCCCCTCCCGCCCGGAGGGGACGTCGCGCACTGCCGCTATGACGCGGGACCCTGGCGGCAATGCACGGAGTCGCCATGGCCTGGGGCGACCGCGAGCACATCCCCGCCTTGGAGCAGGACTGGCGCTACACCCGCCTCCTCAACCTCACCCGGCGGCTCCTGGACGCACCCGTGCCCGCCTGCGGTAACTGCACCGGCGGGACGATCACCGTGCAGGACGCCGACGGGAACGAAACCACCATCGACTGCGGGGAATGCGGCGGCAGCGGGGAAGTCGGGGCCATGGTCGACAATGAGGACGACGGGCAGGCTGGCGGCGGGTGGTAGCCCGACGTCGAGATCAGAGGACTCCACCGTGGATGCAGGACTCGCAGCGCTGCTCGGCACCGGCATTGGCGGCGTCCTCGGAGCAGGCGGCACCCTCGGGGCCGCCTACCTCACTGGCCGGACGCAAGGCCGCAGCCAGCACGTCCATTGGCGCCGGCAGGGACGACGCGACGCGTACAGCAACCTCATCGCCGCCGTCACCGCGTTCAGGCATGAGACTGACCTCTACTTCGGCGATCGAGACCGCGAAGCCCCGCCAGAACAGCTAGCGCATCGCCGAGAGCGCATGGAAGGACTGTGGGCCGCAATCCGGGCAGCAGTGCCCGTCGTGCTGGTCGAAGGACCAGCAGACGTCGCAGACCAGGCAATGAAGATTGATCACTGCGCGGAGAACGTCATCATCAACCTGGACCTCGCAGAGGGCGGCACCGGCGGCCACTTCGCCGAGGCCCACTCGAACCTGGTGGCAATCAATTGGGGCCTACCCGAGTTCGCCGAGCTCGCCCGCAACGCACTCGATACACCAGACAGCAAAACGCTGCCGGAACCGCAGGACTGAACAGCCGCTAAGCGGACGGCCCGAGGATCTGCACGATGTACACGCGCCGCCGCGGGCGGTGCAGCTGATACGACACCACCCACGGCGTCTCCGCCACCTGCAACAGAGCGCTCACCCCCGGGTCGCCGTACTCCGGATCATCCGGATACTTGACCTCGGCCGCGGCGACCAGCCGCGCCGCAATCCCATCCAGGTGCAGTCGCTGCTCTGCGGGCAGGGCCGACCACGATGCAAGCGCATGCCCGTCGTACTCGAACTCCCAGCCAGTCACGGCAAGACAAGATCAGCCGTGATCTTGTGCAGCAGTTCACTCATCTCCACCGCCACCGCCCGTGCTTCGTCGTCGGTTTTCGCTGCACCCATTGCAGCCTCCAGCTCACGCACCCGCGCCGCCGTCGCCGGCACCCGCATGCGCTCCACCCACACCGCCCACTTACGCAGAAACGCCGAAACCGGCGCGCCACTCCCAGAAGCGGCCGACTCAGCCGTAAAGGCAGCGAACTCCCTGTCGAACGCGGCTGTCTGCTCCGGATCCAGACGATCCACCGCGGCACGCAGCGCCCCCACCGTCACAGCAGGACGAGGAAGCACCGGCTCCGACGGGGACGGGCTCATGGGCTGGTCAGACACGATGAACACTCCTGTACACACAGGGGATTGAAGAAAACACAAGGGACCAAGAAGACCCCGCACGGCACACTCTCAAGCCGCACGAGATCGACTGGCCAGAACGGGAAAAGACACCCCGCAGACGGCCGGAAGGGGCGAGGCCCGAAGACCCCGACCCACACGATCAAACGTCGGCAGCTACACGCCCCAGCTCTCGCAGTCGCGCCTCGAACGCGGCCACACGATCCGCCGCGGTCTGAACCTCATCCGGCGACAGATACAGGGACTGCACGTCCTCGAAGTCCACGACGACCATCGGTCCGTCTTCCGGCCCGCCGCGATCCGACATGAGGACCCGCGCCGACGCCAACAGTCGGAGGGTGCCGTCCGGGCGCGGAACCAGCAGATCCACGGCCGCGCCCTCGTGCGTCACGTCCTCCAGGAACCGTTCGTTCTCCGCGACATGATCAGTGACGCACCAAGGTTCGCAGCGAACCCACACCTGCTGGCCATTCACCAGCGCCGGACGAAGACGAGGCGGGAGAACGGTATCCGCGGCAGATGCCGCCTCAATTGAGTGCGCTAAAGTCATTGTGAAGCCTTCTCTCTGATACGGAGCGGGTTGAACTGATCAGCAGCTGGAACTGCTGGTTGCGGCGGCCGGGCGGAAGCCCGGCCGTTTCGCGTTCGTGCTCTGACCCGACGGAGCTGGGCTAGTGCTGACAAGGCGAGCACCAGCTACGGCCGACAGGCAGAACCTAACCGGTCCTCAAGGCGGACAGCAAGCGGATCCAAGAACAAAACCCCAGGTCAGGCAACGGTTGTTGCCCTAGAGTGGGGTCGCCACCCAGGGCCCGCGGGTTCAGTGGCCGGGGGTTCCAGCGCCTGGTCGTTCACGTTCCTGGGAACCTACCGGACCAGTACGGACAAGCCACTGGCCTAAGCAACAGATCCGGAAGGATCGGATCTACACGAGGTAGACGCGCTCCCAACATCGAGAGCAATACCAGGTTCTGACCTGCACACTCTGACCTCACACTTCCCGCCCCACGGGACGGGCGGCGCCCTGCAAGTCCCGCAGTGCGCCCCTGTCCGGCGTATTCCAACATGGCCGGAACTGGACGACGTTGTGACGCAGTACGAACCTACCGGCCCCGCAGAACCGGCCATCGAAAACCGGCGCCACGAGAACTGCCGAGACTCGCCGAGACCCGTGCGACGTAACTGCAAAACTGAAAGTGCCAAAGTCACCGACCTGCAACATGAACCATTAGGGCATGTCCGCGACCACCTCCTCCCCGTCGAGCGGGACGGCTGGAAGTCGACGTTACGGGTGCGCGACGGCAGCGCCGGCACGTACCAGACGTCGACCGCCAAGCCGCTCACCAGCACCACGCCCGACTTGCCCGAGACGGTAGGGTCTGACGCGCGCCCCACGAAGTGCGCGGCACAGGCGAGGCGCAGGGGCCGAACGGCCCGAAGACGCCAAGCCGGAGGGCGGTAGCGCGGGCTGGCACGTGCGCCGGTCACGTGCCCCTGTTGACCGGTTCACGCGCTTGTCGACCATTCAACCGGGCCCCACGCTGGCGACGTCAGCTGACAACCACAGGGGGGCCCATGGCGATTTTCGGCAACGACAACGCAGACCTGCTACGGCAGATGTTCGACCAGCTCGGACGGATCGGCACAGACCTCGCCGCCCTCAAACAGCAGGCCGCAGACCAGCAACTCGCCATCGACCAGATCCGGCAAGACACCACCGCCGCCATCACCACCGGCCTCACCGAAAACCGCGCCGTGATCCGCGACGGGCTCGACCGCACCCGTGACACGATCGGCGACCCGCTCACCCGCATCAGCACCGAACTCGTCGCCATCCGAAGCAGCGTCAACAGCCTCGACAGCCAGCTGAAAGCGCGCGCAGAGCAGCAGGTACCGCCGATCCCGCGGCCGGCTCCTGAGTCCGCACCAGAGCCGACTCCGGCACCGCCCCCGGAACCCGTCGAGGACGCCGACAGTGAGCATGTCGTCGGCTTTACCAAGCCCGTCGACTACGACCCGGACATGCCCGACGACGAGATCCTCACAGCCGCAGCCGGCGTAGCTCACGCCACGCTCGAAGCCCACCGAGACACCTGGGCCTTCCTTGTCCAGACCGCAGGAAACGCTGAACACTTCCACATCCCCGGCGCCGTCAACGACGAGGACGGCTTCGTCGAAGTCCGGCTGTCGGGCCCCAGCCTCGTCGCCGCGATCATCAGCCTCGCCCACGTCACACGCGACACCGACAGCCCCGTCACCCGCGCCATCGCCGGACACATCCAAAACAAGATCACCCGGGCGGTGCAGGCCATCATCGACCACCCCCGCACCAACGGCACCGGCACACCCGTCCGCATCACCATCGACGACCAAACCCAAGCAGACGAACCCGAGGGGGGTGACGAGCGGCCGACGACCGGCGGCTAGACAACGCAATGCCCCCGCACCCTGGACCGAGTGTGGGGGCGGTGCCGCGGCTCAGGAGGGCAGAGCGGGCCCGGCCAGGTATTCCCACACCGGCCCGTACACGCCGCCAGGGATCCGAGCCTGCATCTCGTCGACCGTCACCCACTCCGCCGCCGACACTTCACGTGGCGACGCCACGCCGGCGGCACCCGACAGCCAGCGGCAGGCGACGTACACGACCCGCCGCTCCGTCACCGGATGCACCCGCTCACCAATCACCGCCAGCGGCTCCACGACGACACCCGCCTCCTCCAACGCCTCCCGGGCGGCGGCTTCCAGAGGCGTCTCGCCCACGTCGACCTTGCCCGCCGGGAATTGCCAGACAAGGCTGCCCTCAGAGATGGTGCGGCGGATCAGCAGCACATCGCCCTCGTGCTGCACCACCGCACCCGCGACCAACGGCAGGTCCGTCACGGACTGCCGTACTTCCAGCCACTGCCGGTCCCGCGGTACTCCGACACAGGGATCGGCTCTACGCCCTCGCGCATCCGCGACCGGTACAACTGGCCGTGCAGGTGATCGACTTCGTGGGCGACGAGGCGGGCCAGGCCGCGCTCGAAGATCGTGATCCGCTCGGTACCGTCGATGTCGGTGTGCTCGACGGAGATGGCGAGCGGCCGGGGGACCTTGCCGCGGACGTCGAAGAAGCTCAGACAGCCCTCGTACTGCTCATCGGTGTCGGGCGACTCTTCGACGATCTGTGGATTGAACAGCGTGATCGACTCGCCGTCCGGGGTGCGGACGATTGCCGCAGCCCGGTCGATGCCGATCTGCGGGGCAGCCATACCCATGCCCTTGCCGAACACGTGGACGGTTGCGGCGCGCTCGCACGCGGAGACGAGCTCGGCCACGACTCTGCGGGCATCCTCAGCCTCGGCCGGGAGATCGAACCTCCGCGCCGTCTTGGCGAGGATCGGATCGCCCTCCTGGACGACACCGACGGCGCGCATCCTCTCGCTGGCCTTCGCTTCGGGCATGGTCTCTGTCACCTGCTGGGACTCCTCAAGATCGGGGCGCTGGCGGAACTTCCATTCGAGCCGGTACCTGGCGTGCAGCGGCGGGTCCTCCGTCGACCACGAATAGATCCGTCGGCCGCCCCCTTCGGTACGCCGGATCGGCGTGCGCAGGGGGCCGCCCTCGGCGGTCATGGTCGTCTCGGTGCCCCACACCGTCGGGTCGATCTCAGCGGGGAAGTCGAGGCGCACGCTCATGCGCTGCGTTGGCAGGCGCACCGCACGCTGGAACCAAGATCCCCATTTTTCATCGGTAACGGTGTAGCTGTACTCAAGCCAGGATGATTCGCCAGGATAGAGCGGAGACTGGTCGAAGAGGAGCCACAACTCCTTGAACGCGTCCCGATCGTGCTTGACGCGCCACGTCAACGGTTCACCGTCGAGAGAGGCACTGAGACCGATCTCTTCCCAGGTGAGCGGGTTCTCGCGGTAGTGCCGATTCGAGCGCTCCGGGTCGCCGGGGTAGCGGTCGACTGAGATCCGGATCAGGTAGCGGGTGACTGGGTCGGGGGAGTCGTTGTACAGGCGGCGTCGCTGTGTGGCCCGGTACACGTGTCCGTCGTAGTGCAGCGTCGTGTCCTCGTGCTCGACGATCAGGTTCGTCGTGTGCGAGTCCTCGCCATTCGATGCAGGGTGCGGGGCCACGGGGTGGCCGTGCTTCACGATGTCCCGGAACGCTCGCCGGATCGCCCCGCCAGCCTGCAGGGCATCGTCCGCCAGGTTGGCGAACTCCTCGGAGGCGGGCAGTTGTCCGCCCTCGACCTTCGACACGTAGGACGGCGTGTAGCCGACCTCGCGCGCCAGCTTGGACTGACTCTTGCCGCGAATGTCGCGCCAGTGCTTCAGTTCGGCGATGAACGCTTCGGCTGCCGCCTGCATGGCCGCCCCCTGTGACTGTGATTGATCTGTGAGTGATCGGCTATCAGGCTGCCGTCACATCTGCGTTCGGGGATTCCCTCATGGGCATGAAGGATCTCGATTCACCTGCCCTTGGCGATCTGCTCGGCCCGCTGGGCTGTAACGCCGCCCATGATCGAGCCGACCTCTCGGTATGGCCTAGCCCCGCCGTCGTAAAGCTCAACGGCGATGCGCTGGCGCACCTTCCGGAGCTCGTCGTCGAGGCGAGCCTCCGCAGTGACAGTCGCCTGGAACCGGAGTGCTGGGTCGCTGATGGCTTCGAGTTCGGCGATCAGCGCATTGATTGCCGGGTCCAGGTTGGTTGTCATGTGTCGAGCGTAGAGGTGCCTCCAATGGTCTTCAAGTCCGCGCTTGACAGCTGGAGTTGGGGAGGTCTACCTTCGGAGGTGTCTTCAAGTCTTGACTTGAAAATCGGTGCCGATCACTCCTACCGGACCCAGTCCGCGATCAGCGCTTCACAAACAAAAACGGGCTGGACGCTTGCGACTCCTACATCGCGCACGCCCAGCCCTGACCACCAGGTTCTGTAGAGGAGACCCTGTGGCTACCCCGTATCTTACGGCTGCCTCTGTGCAGCCCGCGGCGGCCCCTTCGGCCGCTCACCCCGACACCCCCGTCCCGTACTCGGTGACCGACGCTGGCGCTCGTGCCCTCGCTGCTCCCTGCGTCAAGCCCGGCTATCGGCTGGTGCCTGCGAGGGTCGGCAGACCCGGCGAGCGGGTCACGATCTATGTCGAGTGCCCGACGGATTGGTGCATCGTCGATCATGTCGCCGAGCCTGTGGGCGCCGCCGAGGACATCAATCACCAGGGCGCCCCCGCAGTCCTGAATCTGGCGGCCGACCAGGCGGCCGGTGTGCCGACCGCGGTGTACCTGTCGTGGTGGCCCGGCTCGCACGATGTCGCCGCCCAGCCGTGCCTGGCCGTCGACGTTGACCGCGACGTGGCCGTGTACGGCCGCACCGGAGCGCTCGCCATCGCCGACCAGATCATCGCCTTCGGGCAGGACGTCCGCCGGCTGGCGGAGACCCTGCCCGAGGACATGGTGCTCCCGACCGGCGGTGAAGAGTCGTGACGACCGCAACCCCCACCCCCCGCCCGACCGCTCCGCTCCCTCCCGTCGCTGTTGAGGCTCTGTCTCGTCTGGAGCGCGCGTTCGCTCCGCCCGCGGTGGTCGTCGCTGTGACGCGCTACGAGGTCGCCTCCGAGCGCACGGCGGAGTTGTCGCACCTGATGGATGTCCGTGATCTGACGCGGTCCGAGTTCGACGCCCTGTTCGACGCGCAGACGGTGATGGCCGGGGCGCGGGCGACGCTCGCTGAGGCCGGGCAGCTGCACCTGATCGAGGTGCAGTCGTGAGCGCCGCGGTGGTGGCGCCGGAGCCCACGGTCCTGCACCGTGTCCCGGCCGGTAATCCGCGCGGCTCCTGGCCGGCAGATGAGTTCGCCGCTGCCCGCCGTGCGGAGGGTGTTCCGGCGGAGACGATCTACGACTATCCGTCGGACGACTTCCTGGTCGTGGTGAAGCCGGTGCAGTCATGACCGCCCCCGACACGATCCTCACCGCCGATGTCGTGGTCCTGTCCCGGGACCGGCGGGTGCTGCTGGTCGAGCGTGGCAAGCAGCCCTTCAAGGGCTACTGGGCGCTTCCCGGCGGTCACGTCCAGGCGGGCGAATCCACTCTCGCAGCCGCTGTGCGTGAGCTGCTGGAGGAGACGGGCGTCGAAGTCGACCCGGTCGGCCTGGACTGCGCGGGCACGTTCGATACGCCGGGCCGTGACCCGCGCGGCCAGTACGTGACGGTCGCCTACCTGACTGTCCTCCCCGCTGTGGTGCCCCCGACTGCCGGTGACGACGCCAGCGCTGCCGTGTGGTGGCCGCTCGACCAGCTGCCGATGCTCGCGTTCGACCACGCCGAGATCCTCGCCGCGGCGACCGCTGTCTGCCGCTCCACCCCCTGATCGCCGTGGGCGGCGGTGTCCGCGGCTCCCCTCCACCCGCCGCCCACGGCTTCCACTTCTTGATCCCTCGAAGGAATCTCATGTCTAAGCCTGCATGGCTGCAATCCCAGCTCGATGACCGCGCCCGCACCTCCGATGCGATGAGTGCCGCCGCGGACCAGATGAACGTGTGCCGCGGGATCGCAGCCGACCTGAACGCGAAAGGCCAGGACCACACGTCGGATCCGTTCTGGCGGGCCGCCGTCGGCGAGTCGCACCGCCTGGCCGCTGAGGCCGAGGTCCTCGGCATCGACGTTCACGACATCGGTGAAGAAGCCGCCCGACGCCGCTTCACCCCCTGATCGCCGTGGTGGCGGGGTGCCGACATCCCCCGGGCCCCCGCCACCACGGCCCAACCCTGATCCCCGAGAGGATCCGTCATGTCTGACCTTCTGTCTGTCGCGCCCGCCCCGACTCCGCCGCCGTTGTCGGTGGAGGAGCAGCTGGTGGCCGACTGGATGGCGGCCCGCGCCGACGACGACCAGGACCGGATGCGGTCGCTAAGGAAGTTCGCCCGCGCCATCGACCCCGACCTGCTCGCCGAACTCGACGGCTTCAACACCCCGGCGGTGGCGTGATGGCCCGCTACACCGTGACTCGCCGCGGCACGTCCGGCCCTGGCGCCGGGGGCGACTACACGTACACCGCCCGCGCCGACAGCCCCGAGGGCGCGGTCACCAAGACCGCCGCCAAAGCAGCCCGGCTGCTTCACCGCCTCAACCGGGGCGGCACCGAACTCGACCCCGAGCCGGTGAACGTCACTCGCATCAACTGAAGGAGACCGTCATGGCGTTGCCCGAATGGATGGAGAACTACCCCGGGGCGCCGCAGCCCATGGAGCCCGACGCCGACGAGCCGGTCGGCATCAAGACCCACCGAGCCTGTGGCGGCGAGGGCTGCGGCGCCTGCGATGACACCGGGGTTGTCTACCCCTGAGAGCCCAGGCCCCGGCATCCATGCCGTGAGGGCGCCCGATCGACTCGGGCCCGGGGCGCGCACCACCACACCTGCCACCTAGAAGGAGAACTTCATGAACGACTTCGAGCGCCGCATGTTCGAGAACAGCGAAGAGGTCTACGAGCAGATCGAGCAGGGCCAGTGCACCGACGTTGAGGTCGCCCTGCTGGACGCCCAGTACAAGGCATCCAGCGACGACGACTGACCGGGGTCGCGATGGCTGAGAAGAGGGCTGTTCCGCCCGGCGAGTGCACGCAGTGCTGGTCGCATTCCAAGGTCCACAGCAGGTGGATGGGGCTCTTCGACACCGAGGACTGCGCGCCCTGCCTGAACCACAAGGACCACGGATGCCCCCCAAACATGATCGTTCCCAAGCCGAAGAACAGCTGGTGGTGACCCCCGTGCCGATCACATTCCGCAAGAGCTTCCAGATCTTCCCCGGAGTCCGCCTCAACAGCAACCGCCGATCGTGGTCAATCACCGTCGGCCCCAAGGGCGGGCCCAAGCGCACCTGGTCCAGCACCGGACAGACCACCACCAGCTACGACCTGCCCGGCCCCTTCGGCTACAGGTCAACCCGCCGCCGCAACCACCCCTGATCGAAAGGACCGTCGTGTCCACAACGAACAAGTGCTGGATCTGCGGAGGGCCCGGAGCAGTGCCGGAGCGGACACTCCTCGGTTTCAAGAAGCCCGTCTGCCCGCCCGGTAAGGGCTGCTCCCAGCCCCGGGAGCGGTGACCGTCATGGTTCCCGCCGGCGTCCGGGTCGGCTGAACCCTGCTGCTGATGACGGTCGCGCTGTACGTCGCGTACCAGCTCGGCTTCGGCGACCCGTTCGGGGTCGGCGTTCTCGACCACTGGCTCGGGGCCCTGTTCGAGCCGATCCGCTAGTCCCATCGCAAGTCACCCGAACCCCCATCGAGCCCTGAAGGGACGTCGATCACCGTGACCGCCTCATCCGTCGAGAAGAAGGTCAACGGAACGCCCGTTGCCTCGCCCGAACTCGGGGAGGGGCGGCCCCAGCCCGTCGAGGACCAGCGCACACCCGCGCCTTCCATAGCTCCGAGCAGGCAAGAGGAGAAGCGTCGCAGCATCAAGACCAGCCGCGCAGAGAAGCGTGCCGACAAGGCGCAGAGGGCCGAGGAACGGCGCAGGAACACCGAACACAAGCAGAAGCTGAAGCACGACGCCAAGCAGGCCAAGGCGGAACGCACGGAAAAGGCCCGCGCCGAGAGGGAGAAGCTTCGTGCCCGCCGCCGCAAGGAACGGCGCGCGACCTGGCAGCGGATCCAGACCCGCTTGGCGCACCACATGCCGGTGTGGGGGCTGCCCGTGGTGGCGGTCTCCCTGGTTATGGGCTGGTCCGGGCAGGCGGGCGCGGCAGCGCACCTTGGCATGGGCATCGCCGCGGTCGGCGTCCCGGTGCTGACCGAAGGCATGGTCCTCACCTTCGCCGGGCTCACCGGTCAGGCGATCGACAAGGGGCGTCCCTACAAGAGCCTGATGCGGATCACCTGGGTCACCACCGTGATCGCAGCGACGATCAACGGTGCGGGGCACCTCATTGAGGATGACTCCCTGCCGGGCATGTACCGGGCCGGGGCCTACGCTCTGGCTTCCCTCGCCGCGATGATCCTTTGGTGGGTGGTGATGCGGTCGAAGCGGGCCGCGATCTCCGGTAAGACCGCTGAGGAGATCGCCCGCTGGAGGCGCCTCGGGCGTCGCCACCCGATCCTGATGCGGCGTGCCCGTCGCGTCTCCGACAACACAGGGGTATTGCTTCCGGCAGCGTGGGCCAAGGTGTGGGAGCGGGCGAACGGGGCAGCTCCGGGTGAGCCGTCGATCAGGGAGATCCGCGCTTCCCGCCGGGCCGCCCACCGCCGCCGCGTGGCGCAGGCCTGGGATGGGCAGCGCAGTTTGCGGAAGCGTCCGGAAGTGCCCGCCGCGGCGGTTCCGGCATCGAAGGCGGATGCACCGGGCGGGCGTGAGAGCGACGGGTCCAACGGTGCGCGTACCCCCGTACAGCCTCCCTTTCTGCCGGTGGCCCTGCTGGTCCCTGGAGGGCAGGGGGGATGGGTTGAGCACCCGGTGCCGGTGCTCCCCATGCCATCCCCGAAGCGGTTCCGGACCGACAGTGACCGGAAGGCCGCTACCCGCTTCCCGCAAGGGAAGGACGCGGTTTCCAAGCGTGTCCGCAAATCCGTCGAAGACAGCCGCCTCGCTGCCGTCCGCAAGCTCGTGATGGAAGCCGCGAAGCGCAACCAAGACCTCCGGAAGCACCCGTCGAACCGGGCCACCGCAAAGGCGGTCGGCTGCCGACCGGGAACCGCCCGCGAACTCCTGCGGACCGTGCTCGCCGAACACGGAATCACTCGCTGAACTTCGCCCGAATATCCGCCACCTACCTTTTTCGGAGAGATCGTCATGAAGCCCACCATCCGTCGGATTGCCGTCTCGGGCAGCGCCGCGGTAGCCCTCCTCGGAGGTGCCACAGCCCTCGGTGCAGCGACCGCGCCGACCGCGTCCGCCGCCGACATGGACACCGCCATCACGCGCGCCACCGGAGCACCGGTGAACATGCCGGACGGTCGCACCACCTACGTGCGCGGCATGGACGCCGCCACCTACCGGATCAGCGACGAGCACACCCGCACGATCACCCTCGCCGCCGCCAAGACAGAGGACGACCCGGGCAGCGAGATCAGCAACGGCCTCACCCCCGGCGAGCGGCCCGGTTCCGGCGCGGCCCTCGACAACCCCAACCAGCCGAACGTGAACGGGCCCACCGGCACCAATCCGCAGGAGATCCAGACCCAGGCCAGCGGCGGCACTATCGCCGTCAGCATCGTCGCGATTCTGATCCTCGGGATCCTCGTGTGGGTGAAGGTCAAGCACAGCGGCCTGAAAGCCATGGACGCCGCCCTCGGTGTCCTGCTCGGTATCGCCCTCTCCGGCACCATCATCGGCTCCATGGGCTCCCAGATGACCAACTCTCTTGTCGGCTCGCTGGGCACGATGCTCAGCGGCATGGGCTGACCGCACCGCAGCGGGGACCAGCCCGGTCCCCGCCCTTCCCCCTGAAAGGACCAGACTGGTGGCCGCCGACGCGCCCGTAGAGCAGCAGCCCAGCATGCCGCCCATGCCCGACCAGCCGCCCACCCCGACCAAGCCTGGCCGCGGCAAGCGCGCCAAGGCCGCACTCAAGCAGCAGCGTAGCCACGCCGCCGCCCGCACCAAGGACTGGCTGGCCGCGGGCGACCTCGACCAGGTCGACCTCATCCAGGCCGCCACTCAGAAGAAGCAACGCAAGCACAGCGAGGAGATCGCCCAGCAGCAGCGCATCGTCGCCGAAGCCCACGGCCGCCTCGCCCACGCCAAGATGCGGACTGAGATCGATGGCGCCCAGCCGGTGTCGGCGGCGACCCTGGCCCACCTCGGCGGACGGGTAGCCGCCGAAGAATCCAAGCTCGCGGGCATGGAAGCCATGCCTGTGATGCCGCCCACCGAACGGGAGATCAACGACTTCCGGCACGGCAAGCAGGCCGGCCGCGCCGCCGTACTCGCCGCGGGCGGCTTCGGTTCCCTGTCCGTCCTCGGCGCCGCAGTCGAGCAGGCCGCCACCGGCCAGCCCGTGATCCTCGCCGCCCTCGGCACCGCCGCAGGCTACGGCTGGTACCTCATCTCCCGTCCCTTTGTGGCCCACAGCCCCCAGGAGGCCAGCGCCCCTTTCCTCCCGGCCCCGGCCAGCCTGCCCGCCACACTGATGGCTGGGCCGGCCGGGGGAGCGGCGCCGATCGTCGGCGGAAACGTCGTCATGTCCGTCGAGCAGCTTCCGGAGGACCTCAAGCCGTTTCCGATCCGCGGGGCGCGCACGCCTGAACAGCTCGCCCAGTGCGTGCTCCTCGCAGCCCTCGCGGAGGGTGTGCCGATCGTCGAGGTGTCCGATGTGCAGCGGCAGCCCTGGGGCTGGCAGTGCATCGTCCGCGTCAGCGAGGGCACGCCCGAGGCGATCATCGCTAAAAGTGGTGCCCTGGAGACCCGCTTCGACCTGCAGACCAACGGCGTGAAGCCGCAGCCCATCCGGGCTCGGCGAGCGTGCGCTGTGATGCGGTTCGTCGAGGGCGACCCCTTCGCCACCGCCCCCGGTCTGCCCTACCGCGCCCCCAAGTCCCTGTCGATCACGGACCGCTTCCGGATCGGCACCTCTGTCGGCGGTGACCCGCTCGAAGTATCGCTGGCTGGCGTCATGGGCCTGTGGGTCGCCGCATCCGGCGGAGGGAAGACGGGCATCCTCCAAGCCCTCGCCGAGGGCACGACCGCCTGCTACGACAACATCACCATCGACTGTGACCCGCACGGTGACGGTCTTGAAGACCTTGGTGACGCCGTCCGTATCACGGCGCGCAGCAACGAGCAGATCGAAGCGGTGCTGCTGTTCTTCCTGGTCATGTCGAAGTCACGGGCCCGGCTGCGGGCCAAGCTCGGCATGGGCAAGAAGTGGAAGCCGTCGGCCGCGCACCCTGCTGTCACGATCTTCATCGACGAGTTCCCGAAACTGTCCGACCTCGCCAAGCTCCTGGCTTTCGAACTTCTCCTCGTTGGCCGCAAGGAACTCATCGAGGTTCAGTACGCCTCGCAGGGCGGCACCACCCGCTACCTCGGCGAGAACATCGCCCAGATGATGGCGCTCAAGGCCGTCGGCCCCTGCAAAGTCGGCGACACGCGCGCAGTGTTCGGCGACGACTCTGTCCGTGAGGGCTATCTGCCGCACAAACTGTCCCCGGCCACCGACACCGACCCCAAGGACGCTGGCCACATCTTCATCCAGGGCGTGCCCGGGATGGCGGACGAGCCGATCGAGTACGCCATCCACGAGGCGCCGTCCGCGGTGCTGCGGCAGCTCGCCACGGAGCGGCTTGAGGCCGGGCTGCTCGACCCTGATCAGGACAGCCTCGACGGCATGCAGGCCGTGGATCTGCCGGAGTACGTCGAGGCCACTTATGACAACGACGGCAACATCAAGAAGCCGGCCCCAGTCCGACTCCTCGCCTGGGACCAGCTGTTGCGCCTGTGCAACGCGCAGCCCGCCGAGCGCGGGCCGCTCGAGGACGGTGCTCCGCGGCAGGCCGTCGAGGATTCTGTCGACGTCATGACCAAGGCAGGCGTCGACCGGATGAAGACCGCGACGCTTCTGGCAGCCCTGGTCGAACACGACAGCAACGCCTACGGCGAGATGGAGCCCGACGATCTCAAGGCGTTGCTGAAGGCCGCGGGCGCGGGGGCACCGATCACCCTCGGCCCAATCGGTGACGAGGCCAACCCGCGAGGCTTCAAGCGGGACCGACTGCGCCACCTGCTGTAGCCGTTATGTGAAGTATGCACCCCTGATCAGGGCTTGCTCCGTCCTGATCGGACCTTAAAGCCCCAGGTCAGGGCTGCTCGACCTCCTGATCTACGGCTGATCCGGCGGCGCTTCGAGCGCCCGTCGAGCATCCCCCAGATCGGCGCTGACCTGCGGCTTCTCTCTCTGACCAGCAAGGATCAGCAGGAATAAACCACACCAAACCGGAATGGAGATCGTCATGGTAGGTAAGACCTGGGAGTCCACCAGGAAGGGCGTCCGCGACCTTGAGAAGCACGTCCGTAAGGGCACCGTCGTGTACACCGTCGCCGACGTCGCCACGAACCTCGCCCCCTATGAGGACGGGCAGCTCTACATGGAGCACACGTTCGACCGCCGTAGTCCGGTCACCGGCAAGTGGATGACCGGCCACCTCACCGCGCAGTCCCTCCTCGCCCAGTCCGGCACCGTCTACGAAAACCCGCCCGCCCGCATGCGCGGTGTCGCCGCCCCCACGCCCCAGGTCGCATCCCCGCTCGGCGACGACTACGAAGGCGTCCTCGACGAGGCCGAACTCCGCGGCCTGGAAAAGCACGTCGCACAGGGAAGCGACCCGCGCTCACGCCGCAAGCTCGGCACCTGGCGCGTCTGACCGGTCAAGGAGACCTCATGTCCGAAATGAAGATCACCCACCAGTCCGTGCACGACTACATCGCGGCAAAGAAGCGCGGCGACCGCGCCACCACCGACCGCATCGTCCGCGAAGTCGGCGAACGGTTCGCCACCCGCACCACCGACGGCAGTGAGGCAGCCCAGCTCCTCCACGCCTCGATGCACGTCACCTTCGGCGAAGACCAGTAGCTCAGCCGGGGCGCCCCTCCCAGCCTGGCAGCAGTCAGGGGCGCCCCTTCCACCCGCTACACGCGAACGTGCAGGAGGCACCACGTACATGACCATGCCCACCCTCGCCTCGGCAAGCCCGCCGCCGGACCTCACCGCACCCCCGGACATCGGCCTCGAAACCCGCCTCGCCCTCACCGACGCCGCCATGACCGCCCGCCTCGCCCAGGCCGCCGTCGCCTTCGAGGTCAACACCGCCCACATCCCCACCGAACCCCCACTCGAGATCACCGCGCCGCTCCCGCTCACCCCCACCCTGCAGCCCGCCGTCGGAACGCCGATCGCCGCACTCCTCCACCGCGCCCGGCACCGGCTCGAGCAAGACGGCTGGTGCCGCGACGCCCTGCACGACGAGGACGGCGCCATCTGCCCCATCCGCGCCATCCGCCTCGAAGCCCACGGCGACCGCGGCCTCGCCGACGACGCCTGCGTGCTGCTCCTCGAAGCCATCCAACGCGACTTCACCTGGGCGCAAACCATCCCCAGCTGGAACGCCCGACAGACCTCCATCGCCCCCGTCCTCCTCGCCTTCGACCGTGCCGCCCAACTCGCCGACACCCGCAGCCAGTAACCGGACCAGAAAGGAACACGCTCATGGGATTCAGCATCAGTCACGGAGTCGCCGGAACCCGCTCCGCGCTCACCATCAGCAATCTCGGGAACCAGCTCGCCCACGTCCTCGCCGCCAACGAATGGCGGGAGATCAAGTACCTGTTCGGCGGCCAGTTCTCGGACATCGTCACCATCCCGCCCCAGGAGGCCTTTCGTATCGGCGACCTCCTGCACCAGGCTGCCGACCACCGGCTGATGGACCCGAGTTGGGGCATCCTCGCCCGCGAGATCGGCGACGCCGCACGCATGGCGGGCGCGAGCGGGCAAAACTGGACCTGGAGCTGACCGTGCCTGCGGAAGGCACAGTGCAGCCTGGAGGCAGCGAGGAGGCCTGATGGTTCGACTGCCCGTCATCCCGGACTGTCCGACCCCAGCTGAGCTCGCCGCGGTCCGCGCCCGCGACGCCGCCGACACCGAGGCGTGCATCGCCTGGTACGCCGCAGCCACCGGAATCCCCGAAGAGGAGATCCGGGAGGCATACCAGCGACTCGGCGAGCAGCACGTGCCCGCGGCTGAAGGCTAGGCCCCGGTCGCCAGCCCCCGGTCATCGGCCGGGGGCTTCGGCGTGCCCGGGACGGCGCGGGCCATCCACCGGTTGTCGGACAGGAGCCGAGGAAGCAGGACCGGCTCCAAGCCGAGTCGACGGCACAGGAGTTCGAGGGCCTGCTGGCACTCCCGTTCCGTGGAGGCCTGTACCGCGAAACGCACCGACATGCAGGCAGTGTGACCGACCGCTTGACGCGGCGGGGGAGTGTTCCGGGAACCGGCGGCAGAAACCTCGGAGTGTGCCAATGGTCCAGCATTGTCAACCCTTTGGTGCATCATTGGCTCAAGCATGCCCCCGCTTCCCGTGCCACCCGAGGAGCCCGCCGTGCACAACCACCCCACCGACCTCGACGAGTATTCGTGGCCGATATGCGTGACCCCGGGCTGCGGACGGCAGCTTTGGGTCAGCGAGACTGGGCGGTGGGCTTGCCGTCCATGCGAGGACAGCACCGCGAAGCGGATCAGTGAATTCCCCGCCCTGTTCCGGCGGCTGGACACGACGGCGGCCCTCATGCGCGGCGCCAGGCGCACCGGCGGCGGCACGTCCGGCAGTAAGACCCCGCCGATCCCGCCCCGCCTGGAAGTCCTCGCCCTCGTTGGCCCCGGCGGTGTCGCAGCCCGGCTGTCTGCGATCGAGGACGCGTGGCGGCAGACGCTGGGCTGGACGATCGCCCCGTGGCGCGGCAACCCCGCCCAAGCCGTGCCCGTGCACGCCGAGTTCCTCGTCAACAACCTCCTGTGGGCCTGCTCCAGCTACGACGAGGTCGGGCAGGACATCGTCGAACTCCGCAAACTCCACGGCGAGTGCTCGGCGATCGTCAACGACGAACGCAGACCGGGTCGCGTGCAGATAGGTGCCTGTCCGGCCCTCGTCGAAGACGCCCGCTGCGGACAGGCGTTGACTGCGTCCGCCGCATCCCACCGCGTCCGCTGCGGGGCATGCGGGGCACGGTGGGAGACCCTGGGGGAGTGGCGGGAACTGAGGGCTGCACAGAAGACCGTGCTCGCCGAACTCGCGACGCAGCAGCAGGAAGGGGTGGCGGCGTGACCATTACCGAGAGGATCCGAGCAGGGGTGGAACGTGCCCTAGTACCCGAGATGCAGCGCGTGGACGGAGAACTCCGAGCCAAGGCACCACTCCCTGACGACACGGCGCCTCCGTTCGAAGAACTCCACCGGATCCTCGGCACCCTCCAGAAGCGGCAACCGCGCCGCAGCCCCTATCTGGGAGCACGGCAGTGACCGCCCCACCCTCGCACGCCGACAGCGTGCCGATCGTGACGGCGAGCAACGGGCAGCCGTTCATGCCGTGCGATGCGGTCCTCACCCTCCTGCGAGCGGTCGCCGAGTCCTGCCGCAACCTCTCCGACGACCCCGACTGCGACCTCCACTCCGCCGGGGCGGCGATCGACATCGAAGCCGACGCCCTCGAAGCGCGCGCCATCGCAGCCACCACGGGTGGGACGCACCACGCCCGATGATTGAGAACTTGACAAACACTGATCACCGAAGTCACTCTGTGCTCAGATAGCAGAACTTCGCGCTGAGGCCACCCACCACCCGGGTGGTCTTCGTCGTTCCCGGAGGTGACCATGCCCTCCATCGCACTCGCCACCGCAGCAGACGTCGCCTACTGGACCGGGCGCCCCGTCGGCACGATATGGCGCTGGGCATCCGAAGGCCGCATCAAGGTCTACGGCAAGGGCCGCAACGCCCGCTACGACCTGATGGAGATCGACCCAGCCGAGCGGGACAAGGAAACCCAGCAGGTCATCAGCCCCACCCCACCCCCGAAAATCAAGGCGCGCGAGGCAGACACCCACGCCGCCTGATCCCCTGCGTTGGTGGTCGCGCAGGCGGGCCTTGTAGCGCCCCCAGCGCTCGGCCCTTGTCCGCCCGGTCCTGTGGGGGGCCGGGCGGACACACACAGCCGGGGCGGCAGCTCATCCGCCCCGCCGTCCCGCGGCCTCCTCACCCACCGCCGGCGGCGGGACACCCCCAGACCGGGTCTCCGTCTCGGGGCCCGGACATCCTCGGGTAGCGCCCGAGGGAACCCGCAAGGGGCGAGACAACCCGCCGCCTGGCGATGGGACCGAAGAGGTCTCCCCGCGGGCCATCCGGCTCCCGGTGCGCTAGCAGCGACCGGGCGGCGGGGCACCCCCGAAGACGAGGACGTCGTCGGCAGACGAGGGCTGTCGTCCACAGCTGGCCAGTACCGGTTCGACTCCGGAACGGCGGCGCTCCTTGAGGACCCCCGCACCAGGAGGCATCCATGCCCGACGAGTACGTGCTGCGGATAGAGGCCTCCGGCGAGGTCACCCCCGCACCCGACACCACCGACCCGGAGCCTGAGGAGGCCGAGGAATGACCGCAGGACTCGCCCCCAGCCTCGTCTCCGGCTGGCTCAACACCCTCCGCACCGCCGGAGCCGCCTACGGTCCCGTGGCAGGCACATTCGTGCAGCTGCACACCGGCGACCCCGGCGCAGCCGGAACCTCCGCCGTATCCGCCGGCTCGACCACCCGCAACAGCGCGACGTTCGCCGCCTCCACGTCCGGTTCGGCGCTCGCACTGAGCAGCGCGCCGTCCGCGTGGACCAACGGCGGCACCTCGGAGACGCTCACCCATATCTCCGTGTGGACCGCCAGCACGTCCGGAACGTTCCTGTTCTCCGTCGCGCTCACGGCGTCGAAGGCCTGGGCGTCCGCCGATTCCTTCTCGCTTTCCACACTCGGGGTAGCCCTGACTCCGCAGTCTGCGTAGCAGGGAGGCGTCGCCGTGACGTCCTTCACCGACGACTTCAACCGCGCCGACAACACGAACCTCGGCGCCGGCTGGGTTGAGGTGTCCGGCGACTGGTCGATCATCTCCGGGCAGCTCTCTTCCGGCTCCTCAGGTGGCACGATCATCCTGCGCGCCGCCGGGGCGATGGCGACCAACGACAACTCGGCGCAGGCCACGATCGCCGCCACCGCGGCCGTCAGCCACGGCGTATGGTGCCGAGGAAACGCGAACATCACCAGCGGCTACCTGTGGCGCAACGACGGCACCAGCTGGAACCTCTTCTCCGTCGTCTCCAGCACATTCACCGTGATCGGCACCTACGCCGTCCCGGCCGCACCAGGCGATGTCGCCAAAGTGCAAGCCGTCGGCTCGACGATCAAGGGCTTCGTTAACGGTGTCGAGCGCGTCTCCGTCGTTAACACCGCCGTCGCCGCCGGCACCAGCGTAGGCATCCGCGCCGAGAGCACCAGTGCCCTCCGCTTCGACGACTTCACCGCAGCCGACGTCGTCTCCGGCGTGACCGGCGACGCAGCGCTCTCAGGCACTGCGACAATGGCAACGTCAGGCCTTCGCTCGGCGGTCGGCTCCGTCGCCCTCACCTCTACTGCTTCCCTGACCACGTCAGGCGTGCGAGCGACCGCCGACAACACCACACTGTCGACCACGGCAACCCTGGCTGCAGGTGGGCAGCGCGCCACGAACGGCGACACCGCCCTCGTAGCCTCGGCCAGCCTCGCCGCCGCCGGACAGGTCACGGTCGCCGGCGACGGCACCATCGAGGGCGCAGCCGAGCTCACGGCGGCCGGACAGCGCAACGTCACCGCCGAAGCAGACCTCGCCCCCACCGCCAACCTCGAGGCCAGCGGGTTCGCTAGCCACACCGGGCAGGTCGCGCTCACCACGACCGCCGAGCTCGCCGCTGTCGGAACACGACAAGCCGAGGCGGAGGCTGGCCTAGCAGTCGACGCCAGCCTCTCCGCGCAAGGCCGAGCCGACCACAGCAGCGCCGCGGCCCTGACCGCCTCGGCCACGCTGGCAGCCGACGGGGCTACAGGCACGCCACCCGTCCTCGGCCACGCCGCCCTCCCCGTAACAGCCCTACTGTCCGCGGGAGGGGACCGCAAGGCAACGGCAGGAGCCGCCCTGGCAGCCGCCGCGACGCTCACCGCCGCAGGGGCCACCGCAGCCGCCGTCAGCGCCGCGCTCGGTGTCACCGTCACGCTTACGGCCAGCGGCACGACGCTCTCCACCCACGACGACATCGACATCACCGTCGGCCCGCCCTACAGCCCGTGGGCGGCAGGAGCCCCGTACACGTCCGCGTGGACCGCGCACCCACCGCATCTGTGAGCAGGGGGTGGGCGTGCAGATCCCCGCCAGCAGCACCGAATACCTGCACGTCCCCATCGACGGCCCGGCCGGGGCCGACCTCACCGCATTCCCCGTGAAGGTCGCCGTCGTCGCCCACCGCGACAACCCGTCGGGCTCCGAATGGCAAGAGGCGGACCTGATCGACGGTGAAGCACGCCTCCTCATCGGACCAGGTACCGAACTCACCCTCGCCCGCGGCGACTACCGCGTCTGGGTGTCCGTCGATCCGCCCGGCGCTGAGGCCATCACCCGCATCGCCGGACACCTCGGCGTCACCTGATCCGGAAGGAGGGCAGTAGAGATAAGCGACAACCTTTCGAATACGGCCGAAAACCGGGCACTCGACTGGCTGATGGGCACGTCAACTACCGCCCCCACCCTGCCGCTGAAAGTCGCCCTCGTCACCGCCAACGGCACCGACGCGGCGGCCGGCACCGAAGCGACCGGCGGCTCCTACGCCCGCAAGAACCTCTCCGTCGCCGCTGCATCCAGCGGCGCCACCTCCAACTCCGCTGACCTTGTGTGGACCGGAATGCCAGCCGGAACGTTCGTCGGCGTAGAGGTCTGGGACTCCGCGGGCACGCCCGTGCGCCTCTGGTACGGCGCCCTCGCCGCGAGCCGCACGCTGCTGGCAGGGGATGAGCTCCGTATCACCGCTGGCCAGCTCACGTTCTCGCTCTCCTGATCGGGGCGTGCCATGCCCCTGATCTCGACGCTCGTCGACAGCTTCCAGGACAACATCATCGGCCCGGAATGGGGCAACTCCTACGGAGGTGTGAGCGAGACCGGTGGCCGTGCGCGTATCCCGTGCGTGGCCGGCTCGTATGCGGGCTATCAGACCGCGAAGGTGTACACCCTCGCCGGGAGTTCGGTGTACCTGCAGGTGCCCGTCGTAGCTGCCGCCGCCTCGGCGACGGTTGAAGCGCAGACGGTGTTCGCGATCACCCCGGACCCGACGCAGGGCACCAACCTCGCCATCAACATCAACACGGTGGCCGGGACGATCCGCTTCGAGTCGAACGTCGCCTACACCGACGGCGCCGCGGTCTCCCTTACCTACAGCGCGGTCACGCACCTGTGGCTGCGCATCCGCGAAACCGGCGGCAACGTGCTGTGGGACACGTCGACGGACGGCAGCTCCTGGACCAACCGGAGGACGCTCGCCACTCCCGCCTGGGTCGCCTCCTCGACGACCCTTGCCCTTGACCTGTGGTCCTACCGCAACAACGGCACCACCAACTTCGCCGAGTTCGACAACGTCAACACGCCCGCATCCAGCGCCAGCGTGTACTTTGCGTCGGCGGCGCTCACCGCCGACGGGGCGCTCACCGCGGCAGCCACCCGCTCCATCGTTGTCTCCGCCACCCTCACCGCCGAGTCAGCGCTCGACGCGGCCACCGTGCAGACCGCCGTGGCATCCGCGGCGCTGTCCGGCGGCAGCGAACTCGGGGCGAAGACCGACGCGGTCGACACCGACGACATCACCGTGCAGTTCAGTGAACCCCGCGGGGGATGGACGGTGAGCGAGCCGTGGATCTAGCCGCCATCAGCACCGAGTTCGTGAAGGTCACCGTCGTCGCGAAGGCGGGCGGACAACAGGTCCAGCTCGCTATCCCGCCGCAGTTCGCGTTCCTCCTCACCGACACCAGCCCCGTGGAGGACGACTGGCTGGTCGGCGAATGGCTCGCCCCCCACGGACGCATCCTCATCGGACCCAACGGCGGCGTCACCACTCTCGAGGCTGGCGAGTACAGGTTGTGGATCAAGTTCTTGGGCGGCTCCGAAACCCCCGTCTACCGCACCGGGACGATCACCGTCTACTGAGAGGCCCGCGCCATGGCCGCCCCAGACGAGCACCGCATCCGCTTCAGCACGAATGTCGCCGACACCCTGCAGTGGGCCAAGCGCCACGGCTACCGAACAGCCATCACCGGGGAACGTATCGGGCCGGACGCTGTCGCCCTCCTGCTGCAACGTGACACCGAACTGATCATCGTGAACGTGCCCGCCACGCTGCACTGGGACGGCGAACGCATCACGGTCGAGTCTTGAGGAGCCCGCGCCATGGCCGACGACCTGCTCGTCATCATCCCGACCAGAGGCAGGCCGCAGGCTGTCATGTCCCTCGTCAGGGCGTGGCACGAGACCGGGGCGACAGCAGATCTGCTGTTCGCCGTCGACAACGACGACCCGGAGCTCGACGCGTACAAACGCGAGGCCGCGAAGTTCATGAAGGGCGGCCAAGTCCGTTTCGTGTTCGGGAAGCGGCTGCGCCTCGTCGGCACCCTCAACGCCCAAGCGGTCAAGGCCGCGAAGAAGTACCGTTACCTGGCCTTCATGGGCGACGATCACCGGCCTCGTCCTGCTGCGGTGGCGTGGGATGCGCGGATCCGCGAGTGCCTGTCGGGCGGGCCCGGCATCGTCTACGGCAACGACCTGCTCCAGGGCGAGGCCATGGCGACCGCTGTGGCGATGACCTCGGACATCGTCGACACGCTCGGCTACATGGCGCCTCCGGCCCTTGTGCACCTCTGCGTCGATCTTTGTTGGGTCGACTGGGGTCGCGGTATGGGGCGGATCACCTACCTCGACGACATGGTCATCGAGCACCTGCACCCTGCCAACGGCAAGGCCGTCGTGGATCAGGGCTACCAGGAGTGCAACAGCCCCGAGCAGGTGTCCGCCGACTCGGCCGCCTACTACGACTACCGCAACAACGGCGGCCTCGAAGCCGACCTGGACAAGCTGCGGAAGCTCGTCAAGGAGGCAGCGTGACCGCCGAAGCCGTCATCCGAGCCTGGGATCATGCTGAGCCCGAGGCGATCCATCCCACGCGCCACGTCTCTGAGGACGCCTACTGGGAGTCCGGGAAGGCGCAGGCCGACATGCTCGCCAGCGTCATCCCCGACGGGGCGAAGGTGCTCGACTTCGGCTGCGGTGACGGCCGCGTCGCCGTGCCCATGGCCGGGCTCGGATACGACGTGACCGCCATCGACGCCTCGCAGCGAATGCTCGACCGGCTCACCGAACGCGCCCCCGACGTGACGACCGTGCAGGCCGACGCCGACGGCATCGCCGCCCATCTCGGCCGTCGCCGCATGGACGCCGTGTACGCGCTCGCCGTCCTCATCCACCACAACTGGGCCGACTGCCTCCACATCATCGGCAGGCTCCGGGCCGCCACCAAGCTCGGCGGGATCCTCGTCCTCGACTGGCCCGTCTCCGAGACACCCGAAGAAGCCGACAGCTGGATCGGCATCACCACCTGGGCGCGGCAGCAGCAAGACGCTATCTGCGCCGAACTCGGCCTGGAGCCCGTCGAGTCCGAGCTGCCGTGGGGCGTCTACCGGGCGATCAAGACCAACTGACCCTGAAACATCCATACGCCTGCGGCCTGATCACCGCAGGAAGGTAGCCCCGAGTCTCCAGGCTCGGGGCTTCCGCCTTCCCTGGAGACGAAGATGACAGAGCAGCCTGCACAGCCGCGCCGTCCGCGCCCCTCGGTGGAGCATGGGCCCACAGCCCAGGCCGTCGCCGCCAACGTCCGCCGGATGCGCAAGCGGCGGAGTATGTCGACGTATGAGCTCTCGGCTGTGCTAACGAAGATGGGGCGTCCGATCGCGGCGTCCGCTATCGCCAAGCTGGAACGGGGGGAGAGGCAGGTCAACGTCGACGAGCTCATGGTCTTGGCCTGCGCGCTGAGGACGCCGCCGTCTGCGCTCCTACTGCCACCGGATGACTCGCCGGATGCAGTCATCGAGATCACTGGCGTCGGCACCGTCTCGGCGGACGCCGCTTGGGACTGGGTAGATGGCAAGCGGCCATTGAATGCTTCAGAGCGCTTCGAGCGGCCGTACAGCCATGAACGATTGGAGCACACGCTCTACTCCCGCCCTCCCCTTCGTGGTGAAAAGGAGGTCGGATGCGTGTCTTCCTGAGCGGCGCGTCCGGCTTCGTCGGCCGTCACCTGCACCAGACCCTGCGCGACCGGGGCGACGACGTCCTCGCGATCGACCTCAACTGCACCCCGCTCGTGAAGAGCGGCGACGCTCTCGACTTCTTCCGCACCGACGACCAGCGCTTCGACCTCGCCATCCACGCTGCGGCAGTCGTCGGCGGCCGGGCCAGCATCGACGGCAGCCCCCTCGGCGTCGCCACCAACCTCGCCCTCGACTCCTGGTACTTCCGCTGGCTGGTCCGCACCGGCACCCCGCGCGCCGTGTACTTCAGCTCAAGCGCGGCCTATCCGATCGCGCTTCAGCAGCCCGGCCCGATCCACCGGCTCGTCGAGACGGACATCGACTACGCGCAGCCCGGACGGCCCGACGCGACGTATGGGCTGGCCAAGCTGGCGGGGGAGCAGCTCGCCCGGTACGCCGAAGCTGAGGGAACGCGCATTCACATCCTCAGGCCGTTCTCCGGTTACGGCGAAGATCAGGCGGACTGCTACCCGTTCCCCGCGTTCATCCGCCGCGCCAAGCAGCGGCAGGACCCGTTCGAGATCTGGGGCGACGGCAGCAGCACCCGCGACTGGATCCACGTATCGGACCTGGTGGCCGCCACGCTCGCGGCCGTCGACCAGGACTTCACCGGGCCCGTCAACCTCGGCTGGGGACGGCCCGTCAGCTTCGACGAACTCGCCGGACTCGTCACCACCATGAGCGGCTACCAGCCCGAACTGAAACACCTGCCGACCGCACCGCAAGGCGTCCACCACCGAGTCTGCGACCCCAAGCGGATGCTCGACTTCTTCAGCCCGAAGATCTCCCTCGAAGAGGGGATCCAGCGGGCGCTCAACACCTGACCACCCCACACAGGAAGGCCCGCGCCATGGCCCTCGACAGCCTCCCCACCCTCGGCCCCGACGGACTCGCCGCCGCCGAGCGGAACCGCCTGACGATCCGCGACACCCTTCGCGCACACCTCCCGGACATCGACGACGGACAGATCTGGCAGATCACCGTCGCCATCGCCGAGGACCTCCCCTTCACCTTGCCCCCGTCACCGACCAGCCTCACCTACGCCTGGAGCAACGGGCAGACGTTCAGCGCCGTGGACCACCTGGGCGGCATCCCAGACAGCGCCCGCGAACGCGCCCTGCTGCGAGGCCTGCTGACGTACACGGTCTCCCAGCTCGACCAGTACGAACTGGCAGGGCCCTCGCTCGCAGTGGCCGAGCGTGATCTGTGATGTGCGTTCCAGCGGTCGCCTTCAGCGCCATCGCGGCAGCGCTTTGGACGGCGGGAGCAGCCCTCGCGGCGGGAGTCGTGATGCTTCCCCCGGAATGGGGGCCAGCCCTACCGCTCGCCGTCGTTATCTGGATTCCGGCACTTCTGTTCACCGCCACTGCAGCCTGGCTCGGCCTTTCCGACCACGGCTGCTAACCCCACGGAAGGCCCGCGCCCATGGCCACCACCGTCATACCCATCAACACCAGCGACAGCCACGGCGGCGACATCCCCTGGCAGTACGTCGTCGGCTACATCACCATCGGCCTCATCGGCTGGCTGATCACGGCCATCCTGATCCTCCGACACGACCTGACGGACAGCGGTGAGCCGATCGACAACGACGAAAAGATCTTGGCCGTCATGATGGGTCTGGTCACCGCCGCCGTATGGCCTCTCGCCCTCGTCGGCTTCGCCATCTGGAAGATCGTCGAACGAGCCATCCGCCAGCCGGTCAACATGACCAAGCGGGACCGGTAGGGCGCCCCATGGCCGTCCCCGCCCTGCCCCTTTGGGGCTGGAATCTGATCATCGCAATACAGCGGCACGAAGAACTGCACGGCAAGGAAGACACCTGCCTCAACGGAGTCCTCAACGCGGTGCCAGCAGATGTCCGTCTCCAAGCCGCCGCCATCGGCGCCTACGTCCAGAAGGCCAGAAACGACGAGCTCGGCAAACGGATCAGCGATCACATCAAGTGGCTCACCGACTCCCTATTCGCCGACCAGTCGACGGGCTCCCACGAAGAAGGGCCGCCGCAGGAAGACGAGACGCCGTGACCGAGACCTGGCCCAGCCTCCTCGCCACCCTCGCCCTCCTCGGCGTAGGCGCCGGGCTCGGATGGGCCGTCACCACCCTCATGGACAAGATCGACCGCCGATAGCAACACGGAGCCCGCGCCTATGGCCCGCCATCAGATCACCATCGCGATGCGGCCACCGAAGCCGATCGAACGCCTCTGGTACTGGAGCCTCGGCATCCCCGCGCCCCTCGCATGCGGCCCGCCGAAGAAGCGGGAAGCCTGGGTTCGGCTCCTGCCGCAATCGTGGACCCGCATCCACCAGCGGTACGCCAGGGCCAACGGCTTCTACTGGCTGCCCTGCCTGCTCTGCTCCCGCCCCTACGGCGGCCATCAGCACGCGGGCAGCATCCCCGACCCCGAGTACGGGCCCGGCTCCGGCCGCAGCATCGGCATCTGCCCGCACTGCACCCGACACGGACGGCACATCGAACTCTCCGACGAAGACTGCCCCACCCTCTGATCATCACAGGAGCCCGCGCCCATGGCCCGCTACACGATCAAGTACCTCGACGGATGCACCGACACGATCACCGCCCACAGCGTCGTCAAGCAAGCCGAGGAAGACCAGTACTACTTCGGCAACGCCACCGGGCAACCCGTCGCCCTGATCCCCAGCGACGGAGTCCGCGCCATCATCCGCGAGGGCGTCGAGACGGTGGACGCCTGATGGCCGCCGTACCCAGCTACCGGGAACTCGCCTCCCGCACCCTCGGCCAGGCCGCGCAGCACCTCAACGCGATGCCCTCGGGGAACGTGGCCACCGCCGAGATCAAAGCCCGCGCCGCCCACGGGCAAGCCGTCGCGACAGTCGCCATCGCCCAAGCACTCCTGGAAATCGGCGACGTCCTCCGCGAAGCACTCCGGCGAGGTGACGCCTGATGGCCCGCCTCCAGATCCTCGAACTCCCCACCGAACACCACGGCGACGACATGACCACACCGTTCATCCTCGTCATCGACCAAGCCGACGAGAACACTGCCAGCACCCTGGACGGGCCGGATACAGAAGACGCCTCCTACGCCACAGCAATCAAGCGGCTCACCGGACGATCCCTCGCAGAGCAGATCGGCGCCCGCGCCATCCTCGTCTTCGAGACCACCGTCGACATCCCCGCCAACGACACCACCGCCTACAGCGCCACGCCGCCCGCCAAGCGAGAGCTCGTGGTCAACGTCGGCGACCATGAAGTGGGCTCGCTCATTGACGAGTTCGTCCGCAAGAACCACCAGGGCTATGCCTGACGTGACGGTGAAGCTGTCCCAAGGCGTCTGCGAGATCACCGTCGAGATCCACGGCAGCGACGACGACCCCCTCACCCGCGCCGAAGACGCAGCCGTCCGACTCCTCGGAGCCGCGACGACCAAAGCCCCGGCCGGACAGCGGACCGGGTTCGCAGGATAGGCGCTCGGCAGCGACACCGAACGCAGCCCCGAGGAGTAGACGTGGTTCCCGCATCCGTCATGGAGCGCCTCAAGGCAGAAGGACGCGCCATCACCATCTACCCCGTCGGCCTCCTCGCCGACCTATCCCGCTTCGTTCACGAAGCAGACAGGACCGTCGCCCGCCGACACCTCCGCGCATCACTGCACCGCGAGTGGGAGCGGATCAAGGCCCGTAAGTGGCGTGAGGCGAAGAACTACTTCAACGGCTACCTCGCCGAACACGACACGCTCGGCACTCGATGCGGCACCGGCTGGACGAGAGGGCGTGCACTGCGAGACCTGGCCCGGCACCTCATAGAGCTCGAATCGCTCAAGGAGATCGAGCGGGTCATCTCGGGGATACGCGCGGGTGGGCCGTGAGCGGCGGCTGGCAGGGCAGCGACCGCAAGGCTCGGCTGCCGTCGAACTGGTCAACCATCCGCGCCAAGGTGCTCGCCCGAGACGTGGTCTGCCAAATCTGCCGAGTTCGGCCCGCCACCCACTGTGATCACCCCAAGGCCAAGACCGATGACCATGCGGAGGACCGACTCCAAGGCGTATGCGCAACCTGCCACGGGATCAAAAGCAGCGCCGAAGGCCACGCCGCCAAAGCCGCCAACCCGCCACCCGGACGCAAACGACCGAGCGAGGCGCACCCAGGGATCAAGGAGTGACCATGCTCAGCTTCCCCATCAACGTCGCCCCCGACGAAGACCCCGAAGAAGCCGCCCGCGAACACGTCCTCTGGCGAGCCCACGTCGCACAGGTCCACCTCACCCGCCCGATCAGCCTCACCGTCACCCGCACCACCGAAAGCATGCGGCAACTCGCCAGCATCCTCGGCCTGGAAGACAACCTCACCGAGGTCTACCGCGTCGACGCCAAGACCAACGACTGCCCTGGTGACCACACGCAAGGCTACTGACCGGTGCCCGCATACCTGATCATCTACCCCGCCGGGCAGCGACGCGATGACATGCACCTCGAAGACAACCAGCTCACCGTCGACTTCAACCAAGGCTGGGCGATCTTCCGCGACAGCAAGGGCGTCTGCCTCTCCCTCCCCGCCGAACTTGGAGCCATGGTTCAGCGGGTAGACGAGGAACCAGAAGACCGGGCACCCGCGCAGCAGAAGGAGTGAGACCTGTGGCCAGCAAAGGACGAGGCAATCGCAGCCGACGAGGCAACGCCGAGACTCTGCGCCGATACTGGAGCAGCGGGCCGGGCGCAGCCAAGATCCGATGGGGAACGCCAGGCGACTGGACCAGGTGCAACCGTCAGCTCAGCCGCTACATGGGAGCGCGAGCACGCGGATACTGCCAGCTACTGCACCGCCGCAACACGGGCGTCTTCACGGGGAGCAGGCTGAACCCTGGTCGACGCAGGACCCGTTGATGCCAGCTGTTGCGTACTCACGATGCGTCGTGTGCTACGACCCGATCCCTGTTGCTATGACCTCCGATCTTGTGCGCGCACCAGGCGAGCCGCTCACTCTGGTCGCGGACGCGACGGACGTGTGGGCGCACGCGTGGACCCACGGGGAGCAGGCCGACGCCGGCCAGTGAGGGCAAGCCGTGCCGCTGCCCCTACCGTCCACTCCTACCGGCCCAGACGGGCAGCGGGCACGGGCGAGGCCGTGCATGCGTGGTCGTGTCGGCGTGGTGCTGCGTGGCGATGCGATGGCGATCGCGCGAGAGTGATCAGATCTTGATCATTGATTGAAGTCGAGGAAGATCGAGAGAAGATCGGTTAGAGACCTCAAGGCTGACCGACAAGCCCTCATCGATCTCCAAGCCGTGATCAACGCGCCTCCCGGATGATCTCCGAGTGATCCGAACGATCTCGGATCCCATCAGCGAGCCGATCACGCCTCTGACCTGGGGGCATGACCCTGACCTGCGGTTATCCAGATCGGGACCGTTTACGCGCTAAGGATGGCCCTGGGTCTGGGGATTTTGGATCTTGGATGTGAGCGGGCGGGGGTGAGCCTCTATGGCTGGCCGTGGACCCGCGCCGAAGGACCCGAAGCGACGCGCTGGTCACAGCAAGGACCCTCACGCCCAGACGATCCTTCGCTTCGAGTACGCCGAACCTCCTGATCTGCCGACGCTATCGGTCCTCAAGGACGGCGACCTCGTCGAGTACGCGTGGCCGGCGCGGACGCTGGACTGGTGGGAGATGTGGAAGGCGTCGCCTCAGGCGGAGCACTTCTCGTCGACGGACTGGGACTTCCTCTTGGACACGGCCGTGGTGCATGCGCGGCTGTGGTCGGGGGAGATGTCCGCAGCCGCTGAGCTGCGGCTGCGCGTTGCGAAGTTCGGTGCGACTCCGGAGGACCGGGCGCGGCTGCGGATGCAGTTCGCGCAGGCCGACGAGGCTGACAGCAAACGCCCTGAGGGGCATCGGTCTGCCCGTGAGCGCCGGGGCACACTGCACGCGCTGCCCCCGCCGGAAGCCGCTGGGGGTTAGTCGTGCCGTGGAAGCCGCCGGAGCCTGGAGCAGTCCCGACCTTGGGGTTTGAGGTCATCGACTGGATCACCGAATTTCTGGCAGCCCCCGACCGCGGCGACTACGAACCGTTTCTGCTGTATCCCGAGCAGGAGGACTTCGTTCTCCGCTACTACGAGATCAACCCTGCGTCTGGGAAGCGTCGCTTCCGCCGGGGGGTGATCTCCCGGCCTCGCGGCTGGGGTTGAGGCAAGTCTCCGTTCCTGGCCGCCCTGGCCATCGTCGAAGCCCTCGGCCCTGTAGTGCCCGACGGCTGGGATGCGCAAGGCCAGCCGGTTGGTAAGCCGTGGTCGGAGGTCCGGACGCCGCTGGTGCAGATCGCCGCGGTGTCGGAGACGCAGACGAAGAACACGTGGGCGCCACTGCTGGAGATGCTGCAGGGCCCGGTGATCGACGCGTACCCCGGCCTTGAGCCTCTCGACACCTTCGTCAATCTGCCCCGTGGGCGCATTGAGCCGATCACGTCGTCGGCCCGGACGGTGAAGGGCAACAAGCCTGTCTTCGCTGTGCTGGACCAGACCGAGGAGTGGGTGCGTTCGAACCGCGGCAACCGGCTCGCGGAGACGATGAGGATCAATGCCGCCAAGGTGGGTGGTACGACGATCGAATCTCCGAATGCGTTTATCCCCGGCGAGGGCAGCGTGGCCGAGGAGTCGGCCGCCTTCTGGGCGAAGATCCGTGAGGGCCGGGCCCGTGATGACGGCCTTTTCTATGACCACCGCGAGGCTCCGCCTGAGACCGACATGACGGACCGCCAATCGCTGTTGGCTGGCCTGACCTTCACTTACGGAGACTCAGCTGACCGCAACGGTGGCCACGTCGACCTCGACACGATCGTGGCGACGATCTGGGATCCGGGCACGGATCCGCAGACCGCGCGCGCCGACTTCCTCAACCAGATCACCCACGCCTCGGACTCGTGGATCTCACAGCCCGAATGGGCAGGCGTCGCCGCGGCGGACAAGGTGGTCGGCCGGGGAGAAGAGGTCGTCCTCGGCTTCGACGGATCACGCCGCAGGAACCGCGGCGTCACGGACGCCACGGCGCTGGTTGGCTGCCGCGTTTCGGACGGACATCTCTTCTTGCTGGGCTGCTGGGAGCAGCCGGACGGGCCGTTCGGACAGGACTGGCAGGTCCCGACCATTGAGGTTCTGGCTGCTGTCGAGGACGCCTTCAGGGAGTACAAGGTCGTCGGCATGTATGCGGACCCTGCCCGGTGGGAGTCGCACGTTGCGAAGTGGGAGGCCGACCACGGGCGCCGCCTGAAGCTCAAGTCGTCGACGCAGCATCCGATCGAGTGGTGGATGACGGGTGGCCGGGCGGTTCAGATCGTGCGTGCGCTGGAGAAGTTCCGCTCAAGCGTGGTCGACGGCGAGCTGTCGCATGACGGCTCGAGCGTGCTGACGCGACACATCCTCAACGCCCGGCGCCGCGAGTCCCGCAGCGGCATCCAGATCATGAAAGAGCACCCGGACTCTCCCCGAAAGATCGACGCGGCCATTGCCGCCGTCCTCGCCTGGCAGTGCCGTGTTGACGCGATGGCCAAGGGGCTCGGCAAGAAGAAGGCCGGCAAGTCGGGACGGGTGGTGGTGCTGCGGTGACCGTCTCGATCCCTGATCTCCCACTGGTGTATCTGTCGGACGACGAGCTCGGACTGATCAACATGCTGCGGGCGGACATGCTGCGTGACCGGTGGGCTCTGCAGCTGCGGGACGCCTATTTCAACGGTGAGCAGCTGGTGCGTGATCTCGGCATCAGTATCCCGCCGCAGCTCAAGGGTCTGCACACGGTGATCGGCTGGCCGCGTGTCGGCGTCGAGTCGCTGGAGGAGCGCCTGGATTTGGAGGCGTTCCGCTGGGCGGACGGTTCGGACTCGTCGGACTTGGCGGAGATCGCCCAGGCCAATGACCTGTTCGACGAGTCGAACCTGGCTCATCTGGATGCGTTGGTGTACGGCCGCGAGTACCTGGCGGTCGGCTCCGGCGACCTCGACGGGGACAGCCCGCCGTTGATCTCGGCGGAGTCGCCGCTGGATATGACGCTGATGTGGGATGCACGCCTGCGGATGGGCACGGCCGCGCTGCGGGAGTGCGCCGCTGACACGTACATCGAGTCGGGTCCTGAGGAGCGGATGCTGGTCCTGTATCTGCCGGATCAGACGGTGATGTGCCTGCCGTCGGAGTCGGGCGGCTGGGAGGTCGTCGACCGCGACATCCACAACCTCGGTGTGGTGCCGGTCGTGAGGATGGCGAACCGCCAGCGCACCGCGGACCGGGTCGGCAAGAGCGAGATCACCCCCGAGGTCATGTCGATCACGGACGCCGCGTGCCGTCGGCTGATGGGCATGGAGGTGGCCGCGGAGTTCTTCGGCGCCCCGCAGCGCTACATCCTCGGCGCGTCCGAGTCTGCGTTCCAGGACGCGGACGGCACCGCCAAGAGCGCGTGGGAGACGTACATCGGCCGGGTGCTCGCCCTGGAGCGGGACGAGAACGACAACGTCCCGGCTGTCGGCCAGTTCGCGGCGCATGACCCGACGGGCATGACGAAAATCATCGACCTGTATGCGCGGATCATGTCCAGCCAGTTCGGGCTGCCGCCGCACATGCTCGGTTACACGACCGACAACCCTGCCTCCGCCGACGCGATCCGCTCGACCGAGGCGAAGCTCGTCAAGCGATCCGAGCGGCGCATCCGCCGGTTCGGGGCTGCCTGGCAGCAGGCCATGCGCCTCGCCCTGTGGGTACGCGACGGCGAGCCGCCGGAGAAGACGCGGCGTATCGAGACGGTGTGGCGCAACCCAGCGACACCCACGGTGGCCGCGCAGGCGGACGCCACGGTCAAGCTCGTCCAGGCAGGGATCCTGCCCGCGGACTCCGATGTGACGCTGGAGATGGCCGGGTTGTCAGAGGGGCAGCGGCAGCGGGTCCGTTCAGACCGGCAGCGGGCCAACGGCCGGGCAGTCCTGGACCGTCTGGCTGCTCTGGGCGCCGTGGACGACGAGGTCCAGTCTCCGGAGGTCGTCGATGGCGACGCTGGTCTCGGATGACGGCGCCGGCGGGCGCAGGCACCGGCAAGTTCAGCGCGGCCTGACACGGTTCCTCGTGCGGGACATGCGGGCGCTGCGGCGTTTGATCCGCCCGCAGGATCTGGAAGGTACGGTGCCGGACTGGATTGAGGCGGTGCGCGCCCTGGTGGCGCAGTACGGCAACGCCTCGGCCGCGGCAGCAGCCGACTTCTACGACGCGGAGCGTGTCGCAGCCAGGGTGACGGGCCGATTCACGGTTCCACTGCTGGATCCGCCACCGGACGACAAGGTCGACAACAGTCTGCGCTGGGCGACGAAAGACCTGTGGCCCCGTGACCCGGACGATCCGTCGACGACCGACGCGCAGTTGCAGCCGCTGGATAAGCGCCTGGACGCCGCCGAGAAGAAGGCTGAGGCGGTCGTCCAAAAACTGGTGACCGACCAGGGCCGGGGCACCGTGCAGGGGGCTGTGCAGCGAGACCGGATGGCGGTCGGGTACGCCCGCGCGGCAGCCCTGGGCGCCTGCGCGTTCTGCCGAATGCTCGCCACCCGCGGGATGACCTATAAGCAGGACACGGCAGGATTCCGGGCTCACGACGGCTGCAACTGCGGCGTCATTCCGGTCTTTGCGGGCCAGCGCTTCGAGCTCTCCGAGCACGCCCAGGAGTGGGACCGCCTGTACCGCGAGTACGCGGCCCCCTATCCGGGCGATCAGCTCCGCCGGTTCCGGCGGGCCATAGCCCAGCACGGCTGATAGCCGCGCTCACCGTTTAACGAGGTCGCCCTGGTGGCGGCCTTCTTCATTTCCACAGCCCCTGGAGGGCCGATTCGTCATGCCCGAAGAGAACGAGTCCGAGCAGCAGACCGACACCGGCATCAAGGAGATCGTCGAGGAGACGGCGCCCGAGGAGAACGGCACCGAGACCACGGACGACGCCCAGGAGGCGGAGTCCGGCGGCGAGGAGAAGCCGTTCGACCGGAAGCAGGCCGAGGCGAAGATCCGCAAGGCGAACCAGGAGGCCAAGAACCTCCGGCAGCGCCTGAAGGAGCTGGAGCCGAAGGCTGAGGAGCTGCAGCGCATCAAGGATGCCGAGAAGTCGGAGTCCGAGCGGCTCAACGACCAGCTGGCCCGCGCGAACGAGCAGATCACCCGAACCCGTCAGCGGTTGGCTCGCACGCAGGTGCAGGCCCTGGCGGTGGCCGGGTTCGCGGACCCGGAGGACGCAGTCGGCGCGCTGGATCTCGACTCGTACATCGACTCTGACGGCGACATCGACGAGGCGGCCATCAAGGCGGACCTCGACGCGCTTTTGGAGCGCAAGCCGCACTGGGCGAAACCCCAGCCCCAGGAGGGCCCGCGGCGACCCGTGCCGGACCGCACTCAGGCGTCCGGCGCCAACCGAACGAAGGCCCCCAGCCCGCTGGACGAGTTCGACGGCTGGCTTAAGACGCGGCTGCCAAGTCGCTGAGAGAAGGAATCATGGTGGCTACGGCCCCTATCACCACGGCAAGCCTGCCGGAGGAACTCCTCCCGCGGACCATCACCGCCCCGATCTTCGAGAAGAGCCAGGAGCAGTCTGCGGTCATGGCGCTCGCCCGGCGGGCACCGCTGGCCCTGGACGCCACCACGTCGGTGCCGATCCCGTTGGATGTGCCGACCGCTGACTGGGTCGGGCAGGGCCAGAAGAAGCCTCTGTCGACCGGCGGCATCGACGTCAAGCACATGACGGCGAAGAAGCTCGCCGTGCTCATCCCGGTCGCTATGGAGGTCGCCCGCACGAACACGGCCGGCCTGTACGCCCAGTTGCAGAACGACCTGCCGACGGCGTTCGCGCGGGCCTTCGACCACGCGGCGATCCACGGCAAGACGATGAAGGGCGCCACCGGACCGTTCACCGAGTACCTGGCGATGACGTCCCAGTCCGTCGCACTGGGCACCTCGTCGCAGGGCACCGGCGGCATCTGGGCGGACCTGGTCAAGGGAATGGACCTGGTCATCGACGAGGACTACGACTACACCGGTACGGTCGCGGACCACCGGCTGAAGCCGAAGCTGCTGCTGGCGACGGACACGACGGGCCGTCCGATCCTGGTCGACACGACCACGCCGGGTACGAACATGGCCAGCGCAGGGACGCTGATCGGTGAGCCGCTGGCGTACTCGCGGTCGGTGTCGGGCAAGCAGCGCCGCCAGTCGGGGTCGGCCGACACGGGCCTGCGGGCACTCGGCGGCGACTGGAGTCAGGCAGCGTATGGCGTGGGCATGGACATCACCGTGAGGATCTCCAACGAGGCGACCTACGTGGACGAGGACGGCGGCGTGCACAGCGCATTCCAGGAGAACCTGGTGCTGATCCTCGCGGAGGCCTACTACGGCTTCGTGATGGGTGACGCCGACGCGTTCGTGAAGTACACCGGCACGCCGAGCGGCTCGTGAGTAGGGCCGTCCCGGCTTCCGCGCCGGGCGGGACGGCCAAGCCGCTGAAGATCGTGGCTCGTGTCCATGCGTTCCCGCCGGAGCACAATGCGGGCGCCGAGCACATGCTCGTGTCGATGCTGCGTCCTCTGGTGGAGCGCGGGCACGATGTGTCGGTGTGGCTGTCCCGCTATGGGCAAGCCCACAAGGAGTACGAGTACCGCGGCATCAAGGTCATTCCTTTGGAGTCGCGGCTCGACTTCTCCTCGGCAGTCCGCAGGGCGGATGTGCTGCTGGCCCATCTGGAGACGGTGCCGTCGACGGCGTCACTGGCCCGCGGGTACGGCAAGCCGCTGGTCGTGGTCTGCCACAACACGCACCGACCGACTTTCCGTGACATGGCCGCGGGCGGGACTGCGCTGGCGGTCTACAACTCGCGATGGATGGAGGCGGAGGCGGAGGTCTTCTTCGCCGAGTACCCGAAGTCCATCCGGCCCGCGTCGAGCCTGATCGTGCGCCCGCCGGTGTTCGCCGGCGAGTACGCGACGAAGCCGGGCAAGGCGGTCACGCTGGTCAACTGCAACCCGGAAAAGGGCGGCAAGGTTCTTCGGGCCCTCGCTGAACGAATGCCGGAGCAGGAGTTCCTTGCCGTGCGTGGCGCCTATGGGGAGCAGATCCTCCCGGACCTGCCGAACGTCGAGATCGTTGAGCACGTCGACGGGCAGGACATGCGGGAGAAGGTCTACGCCCGCACTCGGGTGCTGCTGATGCCGTCCTCCTACGAGTCGTGGGGGAGAGCGGGCGTCGAGGCGCTGGCAAGCGGCATCCCAGTCCTTGCCCACCCGACTCCCGGCCTCTGCGAGTCGCTGGGCGAAGCCGGGATCTTCGTGGACCGGCAGGACATCAACGGTTACGAGGCGGTCCTGCGGAAGCTCGCGACTGCCGCCGAGTACCGGCTCGCGAGCAAGCGCGCCAAGGCCCGCTCTGCGGAACTCGACCCGGCAGAGGATCTGGCGGCCTGGTGCAGCGCCGTGGAGTCCCTGGCCCGATAGGAGGCGACGATGCCGTTCACCGCGCCGACCGTCGAAGACCTGGGCCTCTACCTCGACCTCGCCGAGATCGACGGGAATCGGGCCGACTTGCTGCTCCGAATGGCGACGTCGCTCTGCCAGACCGTCGTCAAGCCGCTCCCCGAGGGCGCGGACGCGGTAGTCCTGTCGGTTGCCGGCCGCGCGTACACGAACCCTCAGCAGGTGTCTTACGAGACGATCGGCCCCATGTCGGTGCAGCGGCCTACGGGTTCGGGCGGCCTGTACCTGACGAAGGCCGACAAGTCTGCGCTCAAATCGCTGGCCGGCCGGGGCGGGGCGTTCACTGTGGATCCGACGCCGGGCACCGCAGATCCGTCCCCGACCTGGCCCGTTGACGATGCCGGGTTCGCCGACGAGTTCGAGCCGGGCTGGGGGTACTCCTGATGCCCGGCCCGTACCCCTACGGGGAGACGGTCGTCCGGCTTCGGCGCGGCCCGTCGCCGGGGCGGGATCCGCGAGGGCAGCCCATTACCGGCCCGCTGCTGGAGCAGCCCGTGACCGGCTGCGTGGTGGCGCCACGCCAGTCCACGCCGCAGGTGGGCGGGGATGAGCAGCAGGCCCGCGACACCGTCATCGTCGGCTTCACCGTGTATGCGCCTGCGGGCAGTGATTGGCGCACGACCGACCAGGTGCGGATCCGCGGCGAGCTGTGCGAGATCACTGGCGAGCCCGGCGACTGGGGCCGCAACCCGTTCACCGGCACCCGCGGCCCCGTGCAGTTCGCGGCGGACCGCGTAACGGGCTGATCACTTCCCTCTTCTCAGGCTGGGGGCGTTGATGCCTGCACGCTTCAGAATGTCCAACAAGGGCGTGGGGCAGCTCCTGCGCTCCGAGATGATCCATGCGGAGATGGTGCGCCGCGCCGAGCTCATCATGTCGGTGGCTGTCTCCATCGCCCCGGTCGGCGGCGCCGGCGACCCGCATCCCGGTCACTACAAGGCCAGTTTCCAGGTGACCAGCACACGACGCGGAGGCCGTCGCCGGGACCGCGCTACCGCCACGGTCAGTAACACCTCCTACTACGCGCGGTTCGTCGAGTACGGCACTGAGCGGGTTCCCGCCCACCACGTGCTGCTGCGTGCCGCCCAGGCAGGTGGACGCTGATGGCCGCCGTCGGCTCAGTTGATGTGGAGCTGCTGGTCATCGGCTGGCTGCAGGCCAAGCTCGGCGACAACGCCACCGTCCGCGACGAGCTCGACAACAACCTCCTCAACGAGCTGCCCACGGTGCAGGTTGAGGGGGTCGGCGGCGGCGATGACGGGTTCCGGCTCGACCGGGCCCTCGTCGACATCAACATCTACGCCGCGACGCGCGCCGAGGCGATCGCTCTCGCCGGCACTGTGCATGGCTTCTTGCTGACCGAACTGCGCGGCTCGGCGACGGACGTCGCGGTGGTCGGCAGCGTTGCGACGATCACCCGTCCCGCTGCCCGGCCGTATGAGAACACCGCTCTCCGCCGCGTCGGCGGCACCTACCAGATCCACAGTCACCCGGTCTCCTGACCGGCCCTCGGGCCCGCGCCAGCCCTCCTCAGATCCCGCCCGTGCGCGGGCTACACGCATGTCTGGAGACAACCGATGGTCAACATCACCCGCGCAGCGGACCTCACCGTCATCGGAGCCAACGGTGGAGGTTGGACGGCGGACACCGGCACGACAGCCCCTGCCTCGCCGCTGGTCCAGCCCGTCTCCCCGTGGGAACCGCTCGGCGCCATCTCGGACGACGGCCTCACCTACGGCTTCGACGAGGACAGCCAGGAGTTCACCCCCTGGGGGCTCACCTCTCCGTTCCGCACGCAGATCACAAAGTCCGTGCGGACCTTCAAGGTCACGCTCTGGGAAACCGCCCGCGTCGCCGTCCAGTCGATCATGTACCGGCTCCCCGCCTCCGAGCTGGAGCCCGTCGGCGGCCTCACAACGTTCGCGGAGACCGCAAGTCCCGTCCCGGACCGCAGGGCCTGGTGGTTCTTGGTCCTGGACGGCGACACCGCCCGCGGCTTCTACGTGCCCCAGGGAGAAGTCTCCGACCGCAGTGACGTCACGTTCAAGCAGGACGAGATGAGCGCCTACGAGATCACCGTCACCGCCTACCCGGACGCCGAAGGCAACACCGTCTATCACAGCGACAAGGTGCCCGCGACGCCCGAATACACGGGCTCCTGAGCCCTCTTGAACGGGTGGACGGGCCGCCGTCTGGGCGCGGACAGCGTCCCGTCCACCTGCACATCCGCGCCCGCGCCACAACCCTCTAGGAGGTCCGCGCCATGAGCACAGAACCCGAAGTCCTGCCCGCCGAAGCCCAGGAGCTCGAAGCCGATCAAGGCCACTACGTGACCGCGTCCCTGTGCGGGAAAGAAGTGCGAGTCATCCCGGCTGGCGCCTGGCGCATGTCCTGGCAGCGCGCCCTCAAGGCGGGCGACTTCGACGTGTTCGCCTCCAAGATCATGCACCCCGACGACTTCCCGCTGTTCGAGGACCTCGACCCGACGAACGACGCCTTCGGAGAGTTCGTCGCCGATGCGGCCAGCAAGACAGGGGAGGCCCTGGGGAAATCCTCTGGACCGTCTCGGTCCTCGAAGACCACGCGGAAGCGGTAGAGGCCGACCTCCTCGAGCGAGGCATCGACATCCTCGACCTGCACCGCGGCCGAATGTCGTGGCGCCGACTGAGGATCCTCATCCAGCATTTGCCGCCCGAGTCCCACACCATGACGGCGCTCCGCAATCAGCTCAGCGATGAGGAGCTTGCGGAGCAGGCGGAGAAGGGCGAGCCAGAGCGGGGTCGCTGGTCGCAGCTGGAGCAGCTGACGGCGTCAGTGCTGGATGCGGTGCGACGTCTGGAGTACGTGACGATCTGCGCCAACACCGAGAAGAAGAGCGACCGCCCAGATCCGCCCGAGCCGACCTCTCGGCCCGGCGCCAAGGCGCCTAAGCCGAAGCCGAAGCTCACGGAATCCAGCGCTGAACGGCTCTTCCAGATCATCAACGGGGGCGCAGCGTAGCGCAGGCGGGAGGCGACTCCCGTGGCGATCCAGGTCGGCAGCGTCGAAGTCGACGTCATCCCAAACACTCAGGGGATCTACTCCCGGCTGCGGTCCGGTCTGGTCCCGGCGGCGACGCGCGCCGGTGAGGACGCGGGTGAGGCCGCTGGCAGGTCGTTCGGTCCGGCGATGCAGGCGCAGGTCGGCAACGTCGGCCTTTCGATTGGCCAGCAGATCGGGCAGCAGATCGCCAACCGCATCACGTCGGCGCTGCGGGATGCGATCCGTGACGGCGTCAACCAGGGTGGCCGCACGGCCCGCCCGGGCGCTGTCCGGCAGGGCGATGAGACCGCGGGGGCTTTCTCCCGTGCGATGAAGGTGCATTTGCAGGCGGCGTTCCGGTCGCTGCCGAAGCTGCAGATCGGCGCCGACACGTCTGAGGCGGACTCGGATCTGCAGGCCTTGCGGTTCCGCATGGAGACGCTGGCGGACAAGCGGATCGGTATCGACATCACCGCTGCCGAGGCGAAGGCGGAGATCCGGGCGATCGAGGCTGAGCTGACCCGTCTCGGTGCGAAGCACCCGAACGTGCAGGTGCGGGCGGACACGGCGACGGCGCTCACACAGCTGGCGGCGGTGCGGGCGGCGATCGCCGCGGTTGACGGCAAGCGCATCAACATCAACACCAACGTCAGTACCGCGCAGGCCACGGCTGCCCTTTTCGGGCTCACGGTCGCGTTGGGCAGTGTCGCCGCGATCCCTGCGATCCCGATTCTCGCCGCGGGGCTTGGCGCGATTGCCTCGGCGGCTGTTGCCGCCGGGGCTGGCGTTGGTGCGCTCGCAGCTGTCGCCATTCCGGCGTTCGTTGGGATGGCGAAGGTGTTGCAGGCGCAGAAGGCCGCGCAGGACGCTGCGACGACCGCGTCCATCAAGGGCGGTCAGGCCAACGGGCAGGGCGCCTCGAAGGCGCTGCAGATGGCTGGAGCCCAGCAGGCGTTGGCGACCGCGCACCGCAATGCCGCACGCCAGGTCTCGCAGGCGGAGCAGGCGGTCGCGGATGCCGTGAGGTCGTCCGCCGAGGCGAACCGGCAGGCATCCCAGCAGGTCAAGGCTGCCCGGCAAGCACTGGCGGATGCGGTGCAGCAGGCCGCGGACCGGCAGCGGGATGCCGCCGAACGCGTCGCGCAGGCCGAGCAGTCCCTCGCGGACGCGCAGCGCACGGCGCGGCAGGCTCAGCAGGATCTCACCCAGGCCCGCAGGGATGCTGTCGCCGAGCTGGCGGAGCTGTCGAACCGGCTGGCGGATGCGCAGCTGTCCGAGAGGGACGCGGTCCTGTCTGTGGAGGAGGCCCGGCTCCGGCTGCGGGCGACGCAGGCTGTCGGCTCGAAGGCCACGTTGCTGGAGCAGCAGCGGGCGCAGCTTGCCTATGACCAGGCGGTGCAGCGCCTCAAGGAGCAGCAGGCCGAGACGAAGCGGCTGGCCGGCGAGAAGAAGGCCGCGGACAGGGCTGGCGTTGAGGGTTCGGAGACGGTCCGGAGCGCTCAGGAGCGGCTGAGGGACGCCGAGCGGGGTGTCGCCGAGCAGCAGAAAGCTCTGAGCAAGTCTCGTACTGAGGCGGCCCGGCAGCAGGTTCAGGGGCAGCGGGACATCGCTGAGGCGCAGGAGAAGGTCGCCGAGTCGCAGCGCAACGTCACCCGGGTTCAGGAGGACGGCGCGCGTTCGGTGGCGCGCGCCCAGGAGTCTCTGGTGGCTGCGCAGCAGTCGGCCGCGGATTCGATCGCTTCGGCTCAGCGTCAGGTTACCTCCGCGTCGCAGTCTGCGGCCGGGGGCGTGGATCAGGCTGCCGTCGCGCAGGCCAAGTATCAGGCCGCGTTGGACAAGTTGACGCCGTCGGCGCGGAAGACGTTCGACGCGTTCGTCGATCTGAAGAGCGCGTTCGGCGACTGGTCGAAGTCGCTGCAGCCGCAGGTCATGCCCATCTTTACCCGCGCGCTTATCGGGCTGAAGAACTCGCTGCCGGGCCTCACCCCGTTCGTGAAGGCCGCCGCGGATGCGATTGGTGAGCTGCAGGACCGGGCGTCGCGCGGGTTCAAGTCGGAAGGCTGGAAGGAGTTCAAGTCCGATCTGGCGGGCGCCACCCGTCCGGCGATCATCGGGCTCGGCGTCGCCTTCGGGAACCTCTTCAAGGGCATGGGTGGCATCATCCAGGCCTTCCTGCCCCACATGGACTCCATCAGTGCGCGGATGCAGGCCATCACTGGCCGCTTCGCCGCATGGGGCACCGGCCTCAAGGGGTCCCCTGCGTTCGAACGGTTCCTCGCGTATGCGGCGGAGAACGGGCCGCTCGTCGCCCGCACGATCGGCGACATTTCTTCGGCGTTCTACCAGGTCGCGAAGGCGCTGGCCCCGCTGTCGGGGCCGGTGCTGGAGGTGCTGGGCGCGCTGGCCCGCGGGCTGGCGTCGATCGCGACGACGCTGCCGTGGCTGATCCAGGGCATGTACCTCGCCTACATCGCGACGAAGCTGTGGACCCTCTCGCTGTTCCTGCTCAACGTCGTGATGAAGGCGAACCCGATCGTGCTGGTCGGTTTGGCGATCGTCGCGCTCGTCGCGGCCGTCATCTACGCGTACAAGCATTTCTCGTGGTTCCGCCAGGGTGTTCAGGCCGCCTGGTCGGGGATCCAGACCGCGGCCTCGGTCGCCTGGAACAGCTTCCTGAAGCCGACGTTCGACGGCATCGTGGCCGGGGCTCAGACGGTGGGCCGCTGGGCGATGTGGCTGTGGCGTACCGGCCTCAAGCCCGCGTTCGACGGGATCTCTCTGGGCGCCCGCATTCTCGCCGCGGTCATCATTACGCTGCTCGTCGCGCCGATCGTGATCGCGTTCCGGCTGGCTGGCGCGGCCGGAGCGTGGCTTTGGCGGGTGGCGCTCGGTCCGGCGTTCCGGAGTATCGGCGGTGCAGCGAGGTCGCTCTACAACGCGGCGATCCGGCCTGCGTTCACGGGCATCGCGACGGTCGCCGGGTGGCTGTACCGGAGCGCGATCCGCCCGATGGGCAACGGCATCGTGGCCTCTTTCCGGTTTGTCGGCCGGATCGGTAAGTGGCTGTACGAGAACGCGATCCGGCCTGCTTTCCGCGGTATCGGCAGCGTGGCGTCGTGGCTGTGGCGGTCCTCTATCAAGCCGACGTTCGGGTGGATAGCCGACAGGGCATCGTGGCTGTACACGAAGGGCCTGAAGCCCGCGTTCGACAAGATCAAGGAGGCAGTGCGTCTCGTCGGGCGCGCCTTCGACTCTGCCCGTAAGGCCATCGGTACGGCCTTCGGCAAGATCAAAGACATCACGAAGGAGCCCGTCAACTTCGTAATCAAGTGGGTATACACAAAAGGGATAAAAGCCGTCTGGGATCGCGTGGCCAAGTTCGTCGGGCTCGGCAAACTCCCCGATGCGCCCAAGCTCCTTGCCGCAGGTGGCAGCGTCGGAAACGGCTTCGGTCCGGCCGCGCCGATGAAAGTGAACCGGCCGACCGCGATCGTCGGCGAGGGCAACCCCCGCTATCCCGAGTTCGTGATCCCCACGGATCCGAAGTACCGCAACCGCGCGCAGGCCCTGCACGCGGCTGCAGGCACGAAGCTGATGGCGGCGGGCGGCTTCCTCGGCCCGATCGGCGACGCCTGGGACTGGACGAAGGACACCGTGTCCGACGTCGTCGGCAAGGGCATCGACTGGGCCAAGACCGGCGCCGATCTGATCGCCAACCCTTCCAAGATCTGGTCGAAGCTCGTCAAGCCGATCCTGTCCAAAGTCACCAAGGGGGTCGGTACGGCGCCGATGGGGAAGGCGATCGCGAAGTTCCCGCTGAAGATGGTGTCCGGGCTCAAGAACAAGATCGTCGACGCCGTGTCCAGCATGTTCGCCGGCGGCGGCGGAGGCGAGTGGCTCAAGCCCGTCAACGCGAAGTACGGAACCCGGTTCGGGGTCCGCGGCAGCATGTGGTCGTCCGGCCGCCACACGGGCCTCGACTTCCCCGCCGCAACCGGCACACCGATCCGGGCCGTCAGCGACGGCACCGTCTCCCAGGTCGCCTCCGGCGGCCCCTACGGCAAGCATGTCGCGATCAACCACGGCGGCGGGCTCTCCTCCTTCTACGCCCACATGTCCGCGATCCTCACCAAGCTCCACAAGCACGTCAACCGGGGCACGACGATCGGCGAGGTCGGCGCGACCGGCAACACCACCGGCCCGCACCTCCACCTCGAGGCCCGCAGGAACGGGCGCCCCGTGGACCCGATGCCGTTCCTCACCGGGGGCGGAGGCAAGGGCTTCCCCAGCGCTGCGGTCGGTGCCGCACAGCAGTACGCCAAGTCGATCCTCCACCGCTACGGCTGGGGGCCCTCGCAGTTCGGGCCGCTGAAGAAGCTGTGGGAGGGAGAGTCCAACTGGCGCTGGGACGCACTAAACCGCTCGTCGGGCGCCTACGGCATCCCGCAGTCCCTGCCCGCCTCCAAGATGCGATCGGCGGGCGCCGACTACCTCACCAACTACAAGACCCAGATCCGCTGGGGTCTCGGCTACATCAAGGGCCGCCCCGACTACGGCAGTCCCGCACGGGCCTACTCGAAGTGGCTGTCCCGCAGCCCGCACTGGTACGACCAGGGCGGATACCTCCAGCCCGGCCTCAACCTCGCCTACAACGGCACCGGCCGGCCCGAGCCGGTTTTCACGCAGGCGCAGGCCAGCGCGCTCACGCGCATCGCAACGTCTGCAAGCGCAGGCAGGGGAGGGGAGTTCACCGGAACCCTCACCCTCGACAGCGGGGAATTCCTCGGCCACGTCCGCGGGGAAGTACAGCAGACCTTCACGGCCCTCACCACCACCGTCCGAGCTGGCAGGAGGTGACCTGTGGCGATCCCCGGGAACCTGCTTTCCGCCACCACCTCGGAGGTTGATCCGAACACCTCCGGCTGGACGAGCAAGCTCAACTGCACGATCAGCAAGGGCACCGGGGGCCGGGTCGGGGACGGCTGCCTAATCGTCAAGAGTGTGGCGGCGGGGGAGGTGCAGGCCCGCACCGTCTCCTCCTACCCGGTCACCGCGGGCACCGTCTATCAGTGCTTTGCCGACGCTGCAGGGACGGTGCCGGAGCGGATCGGGATCCGTTGGCTGAGCGCCACAGGCTCCGAGATCTCAGTGACGTGGTCGCTGGTCACAACGGCCGCGTACAGCGGCTGGCACCGGGTCGGCGTGGCAGGGATGGCGCCGGCCGGGGCGACACAGGCGCAGCTGCTGCTGTCGTCAACTCCGGGCGCGGGCCTGATCAACCACTTCTGGGAGAACCTGTATCTGGGGTTGCCGATCAGGACGACCGGCAATCTATTCGGTTTCGGCACGGAGTCGTCAGAGATCGACGCGTCCGGGTGGACAGCCGAGGTCAACGCGTCTGTGTCCCGGCAGGTGCCGATCGCGCTGTGGGCGGTCGACAACTACCTGGGGGGCGCCCACACCATCGCGGTCACCGCGACCGGCGCGGGCAACGCGTCCGCGGTATCCGTCGACCGGCCGTCCGTCACGCCGGGCACCGACTACCTTGCCTACGCCTACCTCAATCCGCCCACGCTCGCGGCGGACTGCTGGCTTGAGCTGCGCTTCTACGACAGCAACGGCAACCAGATCTCAGCATCCCGCGGCACGCTCGTTTCGCCGCCGCCCGGCTCGGGCTGGTACCGGCAGCGCGCGTCGGGCATCGCCCCGGTGAACGCGGCGACGTGCAGTGTCGCGGCAGGAGTCAACGGAGCTTCGGCCGGGCAGGTGCTGCGGTTGGAGAGCGTCGTCGTCATGGTCGCCCCGTCCGCGCAGGCTGGGACCGTCCTGCCGTATGCGGACACAGCTTTCGAGCAGGGCGTCGCCGGGTGGACGCGGCCCTCAGGAGTCGCGGTCATCGCCCGGTCCACGCCATGGGGGCAGGCCTCTTACGACGGCTCGTACTCGATGTCGGTCACCTCGGCGACAGCCACGGCGAGCGTCGTCCGGTCGGCGCGCTTCGCCACCCCGGGCGGCGTGGGCACCAGCTACCGGGCGCAGATCCTCGCCTCCCTCGGAGCGGGATCGTGGACCGTCAACCTGAAGGTGCGCTGGTACGACGCCTCCAACTTGGATTTGGGGACGACCGGGGGCACCAGCTACAGCTTCCCCGGCGCCGGCTGGTACGCGATGACGACCGATGCGAGCGTCCCCGCCACCGCCACCCAGGGGGCGATCGAACTCACCCTGACGGCAGGCGCCACCAACTCGGCGATGTACGTCGACTGGGTGGCGCTGTGGCAGACCCTGCCGCTCACCGCTGTCGCCGCCGTCGACGAAACCGCCAGCATCACCCTCACCCTGCGGGAGCTGCCGGTCGGGCAGTCCATCAGCGTCTACCGGGTCGGGGTAGACGGTGTCCGCACCCTGGTGCGCGGCCCGAGCGGCCTCCTCGACAAGGAGCCGATCACCTCGGACCTGATGATCGTCGAGGACTATGAGGCGCCCCTCGGCGCCGCCCTGTACTACCGGATTGAGCTGTGGCCGGATGGTGCCACCACCCCGAGCACCCGCACCTCCGACACCGTCACCATCACCGCCGGAGACCCCAACTGGGCGTGGCTGAAAGACCCGGGTGCGCCGCAGCGCAACCGCCGGTTCCTGATCTCGCGACCGCCGGAGTGGCAGCGGCCCATCGAGCAGTCCGTGTACCGGGTCAAAGGGCGCCGCAACGCCGTGGTGCTCTCCGGGGTCCGCGGCGGCCTGGAGGGCGACCTCGCCCTGTGGACGCAGACGGATGAGGAGCGGGCTGGGCTGCACTGGCTCCTCGACTCCGGAAACGTGCTGCTGTGGCAGGCGGCACCAGGCATGGGCGTGGCCGACATGTACGTCACCGTCGCCCAGGCCACGGAGGCACGTGTCGGCGGCACCGCTATGGAGCCGTGGCGGGCCTGGACCCTGCCTCTGACCGAGACGGACATGCCCGTCACGACCGGTCTCGGGGGCAGCGCGGGCCGCACCTGGCAGGACGTTTTGGCGGAGTTCGACACCTGGGCGGGCCTGCTCACCACGTATGCCTCCTGGGAGGGTGTCCTCCTCGACCGCAGGCTGGGGTGACGCCGTGTACCCCGTCTCCGACCGGTTCCTGCCACGCTTGGGGGAGTCCCATGAGCCGCCCACCGAGGTGAAACTTTTCCTCACGGACGGCAGCGTGGTCACCCTGGAGCACACGGGCGGCTCGGTGCCGGTTGACCGCGGGCAGGCCATCCGCCGCACCTGCACCGTCACCTGCGCCGACGTGTCGCTGATCCCGCGCACGCCGACGGATCAGCTGGCCACCTATGGGGCCCGGCTGCGGATCGCCCGCGGCGTCACCTATGCAGACGGCTCCCAAGAGCTCGTCCCCCTCGGGGTCTTCCGTCTCGACAGTGTTGACGGCGACCCAGCCGACGGGCCCGTCACACTCCAGGGCAAGTCACTGGAAGCGTGCGTTGCCGACGACAAGCTCACCGAGCCGTATAAGGCGACCGGCACGGTTGTCGGTGCCGCGACCGCACTGATTCAGCGGTCTCTGCCGGACGCCGACGTCATCAGCACCATCGTCGACGCCCCGATCGGCTCCCGCACATTCGACGTCGAAGCTGACCCGTGGGCGGGCGTGCAGGAGATCGTGGCTGCCGCCGGCGCCGAGTGCTACACCAACGCCGACGGGGTGTTCGTGATCGCGAGCCTGCCTGATCTGCAGACCACGCCCGCAGTATGGGAGGTCGCAGCCGGGGACGGCGGCGTGTACGTGCAGGGCAGCCGCGCCATGACCAGCGACCAGGTACACAACGGGGTCCTCGCACGCGGCGAGAACACCGAGGAGAACGTCGCCCCGGTCAGCTTCCTGGCCACAGACAATGACCCGAACAGCCCCACTTACTGGAGCGGCCCCTATGGCAGGCGGCCAATGTTCTACTCCAGTTCGACGCTGACCACGGTCAACGCGTGCGCGCAGGCAGCGAATCTGAAGCTCGCCGCGGCCAGAGCGCCGAACGCGTCCGGGGACTTCTCGTCGCTGCCGAACCCCGCGCTCGAGCCGGGTGATGTCATCCGCGTCGTCCACCCCGACGGCAGCCGTGAGCTCCACCAGGTGCAGTCGTTCTCCGTGCCACTCGACGTCGGCGGAGACTTCCCCATCGCGACGATCGCGGCGAAGGAGGACGCGTGAAGTCCTCTCATGGCACGGTCCGGCAGCTCGCCGACGCGCTCCAGCGGCAGGCCGTCGACGCCGGAACCAGCACACCGAGCGTGCGCGGCGCCGACTGGCGGCTCGCCACCGTCCAGACCGTCAACGCTGGCGGCACCGTCGTCACCGACGACGGCATTACGGTGCGCCGCTTGGAGACGTACACGCTGCCGCTCGTCGGTGACGTCATCGCGGTCACCCAGTCCAGCAGCGGCAACTGGCTCGCCCTCGGACGCCTCAGCTCCGGCGATCCGGGGTGGACGACACCGACACTGGGCACCGGCTACATCCAGGGCAACACCAGTACCCAGGGCAACAACAACGGCCCCATCCGCTACCGCAAGATCAATTGGCAAGGCGGCTGGTGGATGGAATGGGACGGCGGCGCCACCCGCGCGACCGGTGCCCAGACCTCGAACATCCTCTCCGCCGCGCTGAGCGCCGACCTCCGGCCTGCCGCCCGCGCCTCGTTCGTGATCGCCCGCAACGCAACATCCATCTCAGGGGTGTCACTGAGCACGTCAGTCGTGCACTCGCTGAAAGTCGACTTCGACTCCGACGGCACCGTACAGCTCATCTCCGCCGCGGCCGGCGCCACGGAAACCAACTGGCTGTCCCTCAAGGGCATCCGCTACCCGCTCGACTGAAAGGCCCACCATGGCCGCCCCTGCTACCTACCGCGTCGTCGTGAACGGCGGCGAGTCCTCGATCGACGTCGTGCTGCAGGAGGGCGACTACTCGCCCGTCACCGACGGCGACATGCCCGCCCTCGCCTGGGAACTTGCTCGCGCAGTCTCAGAGCTCGCGGGCGCCAACCTCATCACCGTGAACCGCACCTCCGCGGTCACGACGGAAGTCCCGGAGGTCTGATGCCCACCACTGACGACTACGGGCAGGGCATCGGCATCGCCGCGCTCACCGATCCGCCGGACGCCAGCAAGCTCGCGAAGGACATCGTCAACCCCATCGCGTCCCGCTCCACGATGCGGTTCGCGTCGTCATCCGAGCGCGCCGCAACTCTGGTCGGTGACGCGGCACCGGTCGAGGGCATGGTGACGTGGCTGCGGGACGTCGACCTGCTCACCGTCTACGACGGAAGCTCCTGGTCGGTGATCGGGTCGGGCACCAAGGCCTGGACCACGATCAGCCTCGCGAGCGGGTTCGCCCACAACGGCAACAGCAACGGCACCCTGCAGTACCGGATCGTGAACCTTTTCGGTGAGGACACGCTGATGCTGCGGGGCGGCGTCAACATCACTTATTCCGGCAGCCCCAAGGTCATTCCGAACAGCGGCTTCGTCACCAACACGCCTCTGGTGACCGCTGCACGCCCGTCATCGTTGCGCAGCCTCACCGGCGCCTGCTCGACGACGGACTCCGACGTCCTCTCCGTGAAGATCGACATCGGGACGGACGGGCGCATCCAGATCGTCGGCACCACCTCCGCCACCGCCGACCCGAAGATCCAGCCGCCGTGGGTGTCCTTCAACGGCAAGTTCTGCAGCCTGTGAGGAGGCGCACGTGGCCACCGTCTGCAAGCTCTACCGCGGCGAGAAGCCGCAGCTCATCCCGCCGGAGACGTGGACGCTCGTCACCTACGAGCGGGTCATCATCAACGACCGGAACATGGCCCGCAACAACATGCTGATCATGCCGCCGTTCGACGGGGACTTCCTGTGGGCCCGCAACCTGCGCTGGGCCTCCATCGCCGTTCCCGAGGGCGACACCCGGCCGCGGCAGTTCATGTCCCGCTTCATCCGCGACCCCTACGGCGACCGTGACGACACCGGAGCAGCCGACCACCTTGCCACCCCCGGCCGCAGCTGGGAAACCACCAGCTGGTTCTTCGCCGGACAAGCCGGACAACCCGTCGGCGTCGAAGTGTGGCACGACCACGACCAGCCCTGGCCCCTCGAACACGCACAGCTCGTCGGCACCACCTGGGACTACTAGAAGGGGCCGACCATGGCTCAACCCCTCACCCCGGACGCCCTCCTCGCAGCCCTCCGCAGAGAAGGCGTCCGCGTCGCCGAGAAGGCCGGCTGGCGCACCCACAACCGCAACCACAAGGGCCCATGGGGGCCGGTGAATGGCGTCGTCATCCACCACACGGCTGGTTCCAGCAGCCTCAGCGTGTGCTGGACAGGAACATCCGATCTGCCGGGCCCGCTCTGTCACACCCATCTCGCGAAGAGCGGCACCGCCACCATGCTCAGCGCAGGCCGCGCGAACCACGCCGGAACGTTCGCGGCCAACGCACACCAGGCCGTCGTCAACGAGTCGCCGACGCATCCGCGACCGGATAGCTCGGAACCGGTGGACGGCAACGCCCACTACTACGGCATCGAGATCGAGAACCTCGGGAACGGTCGTGACCCCTACCCCGCCGCGCAGTACGACGCCGCGGTCCGATGGGCGGCGGCGATCTGCCGCGCGCACGGCTGGTCGGCCGACTCGGTGATCGGCCACAAGGAAGGCACCCGCCGAAAGATCGACCCCAGCTTCGACATGGACCAGTTCCGCAAGGACGTCGATGAACGCCTCGACCACCCCGCCGGATGGACTCCAGGGGACGAGCCCGATCAGGAGGAGACCGTGCCGTACACCCTCGGACGGTACGAGACCGCAGACCGGCCGCTGACTCCCGGCAAGTGGACCACCCTCCCGATCGAGGGCGTCGACCTGCTGACCGGGGCGTCCGCCTACCAGGCGATGGCGCAGATCACCGCCGAACTCCCCGACGGGGCAACGCTGCAGGGCCGCTTCTACCACTACCGCACTGACGGCTCCCGATGGACAGCCGGACTCAGCGAACGACAGGGCACGGCGGGCAGCACCTTCGCGGATTTCCACAACTCCGGATCGATCGCAGCGACGGAAAAGCTCCGCTTCGAGGCCTGCTACTGGCCCGTCGAAGCCGACGACCAAAGATCCATCACCATCACCACGTCGCGCCTCCGCGGCCTGTACTGGAAGTAGGACACCATGAAGATCTTCGGCCGTGAGCCTGCTCTCATCGTCGCCAGCATCAGCGCAGGTCTGTCCCTCCTCGTCAGTTTCGGTTTCGACGGACTCTCGGCAGAGCAGGCGGCAGCGATCGTCGCCGTCATCTCAGCTGTCTTCGCCGCGGCGACCGCAGCCGTCACGCGGCCCATCGCACCGTCCGCGTTCACCGGCCTCGCCGCAGTCGGCTTTGCGCTCCTCGCCGCCTATGGCCTCGACGTGTCCCAGGAGACCGTCGGCGCCGTCAACGCTCTGGTCCTTGCCGTCCTCGGTCTGCTCACCCGCGGCCAGGTTTCCCCGGCAACTCCTGCTTCCGTTCGCCCGGTGGCGTAAGTGCCGTGCCGCGTGGCCGCCTGGCTGCGAAGGCGGCTCGGTCGGCGCGGCAGCTTCTTGCTGATCATCGGGGTCGGTAAGACGTGCTGGGGGCTCAGCTTCCTCTTCGACCCGCCCCCCGGCCAGGGACTCGAGCTGCTGACCCGTCTCTGCGACATCCGTCACTGGTCCTGGCTGTGGATCACCTGCGGACTCATCACCGCGGCGTCTGCGTTCCTCCGCATCGGCCGCGACCGCTACGGCTTCGTCGCCGCCCTCATTCCCCCCACCGTGTGGGCCATCGCCTACACAGTCGCCGTCGTATCCGGCGACTACTCCCGCGGCGCCTGGGTCGCCATCTGGTACCTGACGAGTCACGTCGGGGTCATCTTGTGGGCGGCCACGGTGCCCGAGCATTCGGTCCCCCCAGTGCCGAGAGCCGCCAGGAAAGGGCGGAAGCCGTGACGGTGTGGGCGGGAATCGTGGCCGTGATCGGCACGGTCGGCATGGTGGTCGCGGGGCTGTTTGCAGCGCGGGCGACGACACGGGCCGCGGCGGCGACAGCGGAAGCAACTCAGGCGGCAGCCAGGGCGACCGCGGAGCCGAATCAACGGCAGGCCGACTTGGAGTCCTTCCGGGAGATCCGCCAAGGTCTGGAGCGTCGCCTTGAGCGAGTGGAGGAGCGCGAACGCGGCTTGCGGTCGCTCGTGCGCGCCTTCGCCGGATACGTGGCCGAACTGGGTACGCAGATGCGCTCCCACGGCATCGAGCCCCCCGCCCCGCCGGCGCGCGTCGACGAGTACAACCGGACAGGAGTGTGACCATGCCCGAACCGCGTCCCATGGCCCGACGCGTCGACGACTCGGCAGCCGACATCCCCAGCCTCGTCGCTCTCGGCCTCGCCGAACCACCCCCGCAGCCCAGCTACGAGGGGCTGTTCCTGGAACCGGACACGCCGCCGGAAGAGCCGACGGAGTAACTGACGCCCCCGCCCCTGCCTCGCGCAGGCGGCGGGGGCGATTCGCGGTTCTGGGGCGACAGTTGCCGCAATCCGCTAGACATGTAACTGGTATTGGCGGTTACAGTGGGGCTACAACTTCATGCACCTCCCGGTGCGCAGGCATGGCGGTTACTTCTTGGACAAGCACCGCACGCCGACTTTGATCTCGGGAGGCACAGCATCGGGGGTGCCCGGTGCGCAGGCGACGGATACTTCTCCTGCTAAGAGAGAGACGCGGGTTCAAATCCCGTCCACCGACCAACGGTCGGAGGTAGCTCAGCGGCCTAGAGCGCTTTGTCTCCGTCACCGACCTTGATCTCGGGCACCCTCAGCGCTGACCTCCCCTCCACGTGAGGGGCTTCTTTATGTCTCGCTTCAACACGCGCTCGACCCGTCCCGCCGTCCACTCGCCCGTGACCACCACCGGGGAGCAGACCCGCACCCACGAAGGTGCGATCGGATACCTCCGCGACGCGAAGAGTGAACTCTTCCTGCTGTCGGTCTCCAACTTCGTCGGCCAGGACACTTTCTACGAGCAGGGCGGCCAGCGCGACGACCGATACACCCAGCTCATACGGCAGCTCGCCACCGAAGACCCCCAGTGGTGCGTCGACTTCCTCCGCTGGCTCCGCAACGACGCCAACATGCGCACCGCCGCCCTCGTCGGAGCCGCCGAGTTCACCGCAGAACGCATCCTCCAGAACGCCCCCGGCTACAGCCGCCAGGCCATCGACGCCGTCCTCCAGCGCGCCGACGAGCCCGGCGAGATGCTCGGCTACTGGACATCCAAGTACGGCCGCAAGCTGCCCAAGCCCGTCAAGCGCGGCATCGCCGACGCCGTCCAGCGCCTCTACACGGAGCGGGCGCTCCTCAAGTACGACACTGCGACCAAGGGCTACCGCTTCGGCGACGTCCTCAACCTCGTCCACGCCAGCCCCGCCGACGACAAGCCCTGGCAGGGCGACCTGTTCAAGCACGCCCTCGACCGGCGCCACGGCAACGCCGAGGGCACACCGGAGACCCTGCACGTCATCCGACGGAACGAAGCACTGCGCACCCTGGTCCGGACCGGAGTGCTGGATCCGCTCACTGACCCCGAGGCGTTGCGCGATGCAGGGATGACCTGGGAAGACTCACTGTCCCTGGCGGGCAGTAAGGTCGACAAGGCGAAGTTGTGGGAGGCGCTCATCCCCTCCATGGGGTACATGGCGCTGCTGCGGAACTTGCGCAACTTCGACGAGGCCGAAGTGTCTGACGAGGTCGCCGAGCAGGTGGCGAAGCGGCTGGCCGATCCGGAGCAGGTCGCCAAGTCCCGCCAGCTGCCGATGCGGTTCTACTCCGCCTACAACGCGGCCCCGTCGCTACGCTGGGGCCATGCCCTCGAGAAGGCGCTCACCGCGTCCCTCGTCAACATCCCGACGCTGCCCGGCCAGACACTGATCCTCGTCGACACGTCCTCGTCGATGCACGAGGCCTTCTCCCGCGACGGCTCCCTCATGCGCTGGGACGCCGCAGCCCTGTTCGGCATCGCACTCGGGCGCCGCTGCGACAGCGGCGACGTTCTCTCCTTCTCCTCCGCCCGCTACTACATGGGCGATCTGCCCGGCGCGAAAACGAGGGCGTTCCCGCTCACCGCGGGCGGGTCCGTCCTCAGCGACGTCAAGAAGTGGCGAGACGGCGGATGGTTCCTCGGCGGCGGCACCGACACCGCCGCGGCCCTTCGACAGGAGTTCGCAGGCCACGACCGCGTCATCATCGTCACCGACGAGCAGGCGGGGCACGACTACAGCGAAGTCGACCAGTCCATCCCGCAGACGACACAGCTGTACACGTGGAACCTCGCCGGCTACCAGGCCGGGCACGCCCCGTCCGGCCGAGGTCAGCGCCACACCTTCGGCGGTCTCACCGACGCCGCCTTCCGCATGGTGCCGCTCCTCGAAGCCGGGCGCGACGCCGAATGGCCCTGGGCCAGAACTGCCTGAGCGAACAAGAGCGCCCCACTTCCCTCATCCAGGGAAGTGGGGCGCTTCTCTGCGTCAGTCCGCCAGCTGCTTCTTCACCTCGGCGACGTTCGGGCCCGTGTCCGTGACGGGCATCTTCCACCGGTAGGCGGTCCCCTCGCCGTCGGTGTAGAGCAACGTCCCGCCCTTCGCCTGCGCCGCGGTCAGGTCGAAGACTTCCGAGCCCCACTCATAGGTGCCCGGCTGTACTTCTCCGCCGCTGCTGTACTTGTCCAGGGTGACGTTCGTCGAGTTGCCGCTGTCGAAGCCGATGGCCTCCCCGTCGGGGGCGATCCACTTCCACCCGTCCCCGGTGATGGGCGCGGATTGCGCGGCTGGTGCGCCGGTCATCGCCTTGACCTTCATCGTGGCCACGGCGAACACCCCGTTTGCGGACTTCTCGCCGCCGCCCTCCTTCACGTACACGACCGTGTCCGGCGTGATCTGGAGGACGCCGGCCCCTTCGTCGCCGATCGTCTCCGCCGGCTCGCCGAGCTTCAAGGTCTTCGCCAGCCCGGCAGTCCCATCCCCGCCAGTGCCGGAGCTCTCCTCGGCGCAGTGATCCATCCACTCCTTCTGGCTGAGGTACTCGTCCGTACAGTCGACCTGCTTCGTGGACGGCTTCGCTGCGGCCGACTTCTCGTCGGGGTCGCCGTCGTCGCTGCCGCATGCGGTGACCGCGGCGAGAAGCAGGCTGATCGTGACCGCGCTGGTGCGAACGCGCATATGTCCCCCCAGGGTTGAACTGATCGGGACACCGTAGGGGAGAAGCGGAGACCGGGGGGAGAGGGGAAGCCGAAGCGCAACGCGCCCCGCCCTCCTGAGTCGGTAGGGGAACGGGGCCTAGCGGCTCTCGCGGACCGCCTCCACTAGATCCTTGATCGCGGCGCCGACGGCGAGCAGGGCGTGTACCTGAGCCCGAGCGAGGAGCGCCGTTTGATCTGCGGAGCCCGCAGTCTCAGCGTCCGCGTCGTCCAAGTTGCTGATCGCCCGCGCCTGAAGTTGGTCGTACTTTCGTTCCGGCATGTCCATCCCTTCGCCGCTGTCAGCGTTGCGAGTCTTCCGGAGGCCGGACCGGATGTCAGTAGCGCCGCAGGGCTGAACTAGCGCATAACGTTCCCTTGGGCGCTGCGGGTCGACCCGCAGCGCTTCCATCTACGTTGCGGGCGTGGCGAACTCGGCCAGCAGCTCCTGCGTGGTGAGCACCTCGATGTCCCACTCTCGCGATCGGGCGGTCAGCCTGCGTTCATTGGTGACGAGTGCACACTTCTCGTATCGAGCGGTCGAGGCGATCAATGCATCGCGCGTGTGATTGACGTTCCCTGATCGCAGGGCCTCTAGGAGGTCTCCGTCGGTGTCGCTCCCGACCCTGCAGAAGTTGAGGCGGGAGAAGTCGACGGCTGCGGTCCCAGTAGGAACCAGGCGGCCGAGGTCGGCCATGAGTAGCACGAGCAGAGAACGGCGGCCGGGATCAGGGATTGCGGTGAGCTCGTCGATCGTGATGTGCGTGTACAACACTTCGAGCGAGCCTGAGACCGTCGCCTCCTTCAGGGTCTCGAACGCGCCTTCTGTCACGGCGAGTGGATCAATGGCGTTGGAGTCGAAGACGACGCGTCTCATAGCGGCAGGCTAGTGATCGCTATGCCGAGCGCCAAGTATGCCGACAGCTGTGCGTAGTTGATCAGTAGCGACTCTCGATAACATGCCGTATCGCGGCTGATCACTGCGCCAGGGCTGCGGCCTCGTCGTGGTCGCGGAGCATCCGCATCACGGTTGCTGGCGACGGATGCTGCCCTTTCTTCCTGCCGCTTGTGATGACGAGCTTGCCTGCGATCTCGCGCAGGCTGAGGTTCTGGTCGCGCAGGTGGAGTGCCATGCCGAGCATGTCGTCGTCGGTGACGCTGGCGCCGCCGATGGTCTTGCCGTTCTTGCGGGCGGTCTCGTGCCCGTCGAGGGTACGCTCGCGGATGTACTCGCGTTCCATGCCGGACATGGCGGCGCAGAACGCGAACATCGGTCCGGACGGGTCGTGTTCGCCGCGGAGCTCGCCGGTGAGGAACTCCAGGCGGATGCCGTACTCCTTGAGGCTCTCGGCGAGGTTGACGAGGTCGGCGCCGCGGCCGAGACGCTTGTGCTCGTGGACGACGAGCGTCACTTCGAGCCCGGTCGTGCGGAGTTCGCGCGCGAACTCGATGGCCTTGGTCAGTTCGGGCCGGGCTTTGACGCGGGTGCTGACCTTCTCGGAGAAGATCCGGCTGACGTCGGCATCGTTGAGCGCGTCGAGCTGGTAGTCGAGGGACTGGCGGGCGGTGGAGGCTCGCGCGTATCCGATGCGCACGTTGCCGGTGGCGCCGCCAGTCTTCGCCGCCGTGGGGGCGGGTAGAGCTTCCCACCGCTGTCCGGGCTTGCGAGCAGCGGGAGTTGGAACGCTGAGTTCCTTCTTCAGGTGCGGGACGAGCCGGAAACGGGCAGTGTGGTATTGGATCGCGACGCGGCCCTTGGCGGTTCGGCAGGGAGAGCCGGTGGGGGCCTGGCAGGTGGACATCGGGCAGTCGTATTGCTCGACGAGGATGTACGGGTCGGCGGCCATACCCCATCGTTTCATGGGGGTGTTGCAACCCGCAGGTCTTTTGAAACGCTCCATGAAACAAAACGTGCTGCGGCGATCCCGACTCAGTGTTGCAGTTCACGAAGGACCACCTATGAAACATCCGTCTGCTGTGCGGAGTTGGGCTAGGGGAAGGCGTCTGAGACAAAGCCCCTGTCGTGCCCTACGGTGATGTCAGGCGCGGGGCCTATCGCGGTCGGGGTTCGACTGCACGCGAGTCCAGGGGGACTCATGACCATAGGCCGCGTGAACGCCGCCAAGTTCATCTCGCGCCACCTCGGCGAACCACACGACACCGAGCTCGGCGGCGAGGAAGCCCACGAACTGCTCGCCACGGCGCACGCCGACATCTGCTGCCCGCCATCAGGGCACCGCATCAGCTGGACCGACTGCTACGACAGTGCCGACATGCTGCCGCTCACATGGAAGTCCGACCTGTTCGTCGACTTCAGAGGCGAGCCGCACCCCCTGCCTTCTCACCTGACGAAGACACAGCGGGAACGGGCCCTTCAGGCACAGCAGTTGGCCGTCCGGATCCGTCGCGAAGCTCGTCGGCGGAACATCCACTGACTGTCAGCCCCTCGTGCCAGACTGGCCGTGCGGGTAGCTCAGCGGATAGAGCACGGTGTGGGGTAGCGCCGATCGCGACGGCAAGCCCCCTGAGATCCGAGGCCGCCGGTTCGAGTCCGGCCCCGTGACGCGTCTGCCGGGATCAGCCGGGCGCGGGCAACCGCAGTCCCTCCCGCTATCGACGGCCCTAACAGGGGCCTACCAGCGAGGCGGGGTAGAGGCCCCCGGAGACGTCCAGCCTTACGCCCGCCCCCAACTCGGGGGCGGGCGCATGTGCTCTGGGCGTACTCTCGATGGTGGCCGCCCCGTCGGGGGGCAGCTGAACTAGTCCTGTCGGAGGACACCATGGCCTTGACTGCATTGGCGCGCCAATTCGCCGCCGAGATCAACAACCACGACTGGTCGGACGCGCCGTATCGGGCAGACCGCGCCGGACACGACCGCTTCGTGGATAACCGGGGAACCAAGCTGCTCACCCAGCAAGAGGCCGACACCGTCCGTATGAACGTGATGTGGGTGACCGCGCAGGTGCTCGGCTACCAGGACCCCAGCCTCGATCTCTTCGAGTTCGCTGAGGCGTGCGGCGTGAACATCTACACCTCACGCGGCGAGAAGAGCGGCTACATCTCATCCGGTGTACGCCGCAACCAGCACGGCCACTACGCGGTCCCCGGAACTCCGGACCTCTACTAGGGACGCGAGCGCGCCCGCTCCCTTGCTGCGATGAGGGGGCGGGCGTTCGCGGGTCAGGCCTGCGGCTGAAGCAGTTCGCCAGGCTTGGTCTCGCTGATGCGCACGTTCTTGCACTTCGCCGCTTCGAGCTTCTTCTTCCGGTCTTCTGCGCTGCCCTTGTCGTAGCTGCACACGGTCGCGCGCGGTACGCCGTCCGGATCGGTCCAGGTGAGGCCGTAGTTCTTCATCGTGATCGCCATGGACGCATCATCGCTGGTGGCACTGACAATCAGCGGATCCGGGTGATGGTGACCACGGCGTGCCGGGTGGTGCCCGCCGCGGCCTCCACAACGACCGCGGCGTCGGTGGTGGTGTACGGCTCGCCGTCCGTGGTGTGCGCGTGCTCCCCGGGGCTGGCGGCGGTGAGGTAGCGGCCGATGTCAGAGGCTAGGGGCGCGGTCAGCGTCTGCGACCGGACGCGACGCCCGTCCGGGAGCCGCACGACGATGTGCCGCGGCCGGGCCGGGGGTCCGGTGTAGCCGACGATGGCGACGTCCACGGTCTCCGCTGTCCGTACCTTCCGCCATGATCTGTCCGGCCGGTAGACGCCGGTGGCCCGCTTGGCGACGATCCCCTCGATGCCTTGCTCGGGCAGCACCTCGAACCAGACGCGAGCCACCTCGAGGTCGTCGGTGGCGGGCACGGCTTGCAGTGGGGGCCCGAGGGGCTCCAGGACGTCGAGCAGAGCCTGGCGCCGTTCCAGGTAGGGCCGTCCGCGCAGGTCCCGGCCGTCGAGCATGAGGCAGTCGAAGGCGACGTAGGAGGCGGGGTAGCGGTGGATGAGGTCGGCGAGGCGCCGGCCGCGGGCTGAGGTGCGGGAGCGGACGGCCCCGAAATCCGTGCGGCCGTCTCGCCAGATCACTGCTTCGCCGTCGAGGACGGTGTCGGGCGGCAGGTCCATGGCCGCGGTGGCGATGTCGATCCACGCGGGGGTGGCGTCCCGTCCGGAGCGGGTCTGCACTCGCACGGTGTCACGCCGCCACACCACTGCCCGGTCGCCGTCGAGCTTCGGCTCGTACCACCAGCCGGGCCCGGTGGGCAGCGTCGTCACGGCACCAGCGAGCGCGACCTGGACGGGGTATTCCACGGTCAGTGTGCCCACACGTCGGGGCCGCCACCGCGCCACTCGATCAATGCGGATCGGACCACGTCCATCTCGTCGTAGTCCTGCAGCCCGGCTTCCTGCATGAACGCGGCGACATCGCGCACCGAGTAGGCGCGGCCGGAGATTCGGCCGTCGATGCGGACGCGGCGGGCGCCGTCCTCGTCGGGCTCGTACACGACCACGGGATGATCGGAGACCATGCCTTCAGCCTGGGGTGTGCTGGTCATTCGAGCACGCCGAGTGCGGTGTCTGGGCGACAGTGGCTGCAGGCTCCGACGCCTTCGGCGAGGGCTCGGACGGCTTGGTCGCGTGGAATGCCGCGGACGCGTTTGTTCGCCGCGCTTTCGTTCGGCCTGCCGCCGCTGTTCTTCGGCGATCCATTTCTCGACCTGGGCGAGCTGGTGGCGGAGGAAGCCTTCGACGATGCGGAGTTTCTCCAGGCGGGACGGCGCAGGTGGGTCGGACATGTGTTCGAGTCTACGGGTGTCGGGCAGGTCTGCCATCCTGCCCCCATGGCTGAGAGCCGGATTCCGCCCGCCGACCGCCTGATGCTGGGCCTGTCTCTGCTCGCTTCGGCGGTGGGGATCGCGTTCGTGGTCATTGGCGTGACGATGTTCTGGGGTCCGCTGCGTGAAGTGCTCCTGGCGCCGGTCGCGATCTGCGTGGGCGCCGTCGTCTACTTCCTGTCCCGCGCCCTGTGGTGGACGCTGCGAGGATTCCCGCCGCAGGCCGAGAGCTGACCCGGCCGCGTTGTCACGCCTCGCCGCTACGCTGGACGGCATCACATCCGCGCTGTGGCTGCAGCGCTGCCGCCCCACCTCCCGTGATGCAGGAGGTGGGGTGCTCGGATTCTGGAGGGCCCGTGGACGACCTGGTGTTGTGGCTCGGCGAGCAGCTCGACGAGGACGAAGCCGACGCGCGGGCGGCAGCGACGCGGAGCCCTGAGTGGAGGCTTGCGCGCCCGCTCGACGACGAGGAGCTAGGGGATGCGGGCCTGCTGCGCCCCGCCGAGCTGAAGCACGCCGAGCGCCACGATCCGGCGCGGGTGCTGCGCGAGATCGACGCCAAGCGGCGCATCATCGAGCAGTGTGCCTACTGGAATGAGAGGGCGGCGCGGGAGGCGGCCGATCCGCCGAAGTACCCTCAGCCCGGCCTGGATCTCGGCCTGCTCCTGGACGCGATGAACCCAATCCTTCGAGCGCTCGCCCTGCCCTACGCAGACCGGCCCGGATACCGCGAGGATTGGCGGCCGTAGCCGCAGGTCAGGGCATCACTTGATGGGCTCCCATAAAGTGATCAAGCCGCGTCGCCGTCCGGCTCTGGGTGCCGCACGAGCTTCTTCAGCTCGGTCTCGACGGCGAGCCGCGACTCCCCGGACTCGGCGGCGAACGCCGTGATCCGCTCCTGCACTGCCAGCGCGGTGTCCACAGTCAGCGCACCAGCCTGGATCTCCTCCCAGGCGGAACGTTCCAGCGCAATCAGATCATCGGGGAGTTCGATAGCCACGGCGGGATCTTACGCGGCCCCACCTTCTCCATCTGGTAAGGCTTGCTGACCAGGCTTTTTCCTGACAGCAGGAAGAAGCTACGCCGCCTTGACGACCTCGCTCCGTGTCGCCGCCGCCCACTCCACCACCAGTAGCTCATAACGGGCGCGCTGCTCCGACGACAGGCGCACCGCCGGGTGCGGCCACAGCTCACGGATCTCCCGGTTCACGACCTCAGCAGGCCGCACCGGACCAGGGCCAGGGGGAGTGGGGATCATGTCGGTCATCATAGGTGCCGGGTCTGACATCGCCCAGAACCTGGGCGTGACCGGAATATGACGATCACGTGCCGAGGACGTCCATCAGGTGATCGTCGAGGTCGGCGACGAAGTCCTCCCGCCGCCACGGCCGCAACTCCCGGCGGGCCCGCCGCAACCGAATCGCAGGCACCCGCCCGCCCGTCGCAGACGCCGCAGCCACACACTCGTGCAGCAGCTCGGCAGCCTCCCGAGGCTCCCCGAGCCGGATCCGCGCCAGCGCCTGATCCGTCGTGACGATCGCCCGCTGCACCTGCTCCCGCGGCGCCGACAACGCCTCCGCCGACGCCGCGAACCGATCATGCGCCGCCGCGGGATCCCCCACGTACAGCTCGCACACGCCCTCGAAGCCGCGTAGGTGACCGGGCGAGAAGCTGGTCGGAGCCGGATCCCCGTCCTGTGCAGCCTCCAGGTCGTACCAGGCCAGCCCCAAAGCCGCCTGGGCCTGCCGCTGCTGTCCGGCCCGCGCCGCGATCTCCGCCTGCAGTGCGTGGGCGCGCGCCCGCACCAGCGTGCTGGCACCCGAGCGGGCGGCGCGTACCGCCTCGTCCACCAGCAGTCGCGCCGGCTCGATGCCCTGCGTGGAGTACAGGGTGACCAAGGCGTGGCTCATATGGACACCAGCCCGCCGCCACGGCAGCTCCAGTCGACCGGCTTCGCGGCTCGCCTCCGCGTACAGCGCCCGCGAGGCAGCATCGTCGCGCGTCTCAAACGCCAGCCGACCCGCAAGCGCCGACGCTGCGACCGCCGTGTCCCGCAGGCCCGGCAGGAGAGGCTCGGGTACCGGGCCTGCGAGCAGGCGACGGCAGGCCTCCACCGCAGGGGCGAGCATCAGCTGCAGCCGCACGAACGGCAACGTGCCGACCTCGGCATTCACGTCGGATACCACCGATGCCAGCCCGGCCACGATGTCCTCGTCGGCCCGCGTGGGGTCGGCGAGTGCCGCGGTCAGCCCGACCTGTACGCCGGGTGCAAGGAAGGCCAGCATGCCGCCGCCTTGGTCGGTCACCGCACGCACCAGCACCGACCGCAGCTCGACGAGGCGCCGCTCGCTCTCCCCGAGCAGGCGTAGCGCCTCGAGGAGTTCCGCGAAGTCCGAGCCTGCACCCAGGGACAGCTCGCCGGCGGGGGTGCGGGCGTAGAGGTGGGCGAGGAGCAGCTGGTAGCGCTCGTCCGGCATCGTCGGGCGGGCCGCCTCCCAGCGGGCCACGGACCGCTGCACGGATGCGACCGCGGGGAGGTGAGGTTGGTGGAGCTCGGCGGCGTACTCGGCGAGGGCGCGGGCCACGTCGGAGAGGGACAGACCGCGGCGGTTCCGTAGCCGCTTCAGGATCGCAGCTCCTGCCGCTCTGTCGTCCATCCGGCCATGGTGGCGCAGATGTTGTCTACACGGGCACGATCAGGCGCGGTTTACCCAGATCGGAGGCGTAGGTGAGGGTCTGCCACGTCCCCGAGGACGGCTCGCTGCTGTGGGGGAAGCCGATGACCATCCGGCTGCGGTCGACCATCCACCGGTTCCGTGCGTGGTAAGCGGGCGAGCGCAGCTCCGGCGCCTTCAGCTCGACGATCTCCGTGATGCGGTCCCGGGTACGGGCGATGGCCTGTCGCGCTTCGGCGGGCTGCTGGTCGACCGTGCCGGGTACGACGACGGTGATCTGCGCGGGCGTGTTCCCGGCGAGCCAGAGCAGGGACATGCTGTCGATACCCTTCGCCCCGCCGATGTAGAAGTGGCTGTCGGCGAACGGGCCCAGGTAGTCGGCGAACAGGTCCGCGTACTCGTCGAGACTGCGATGCCCGGTGCTGCGCGTGCCCGTGATGGCGACCGTCCGCATGATCCACTCCGTGTCATAGGTTGTCATATCCCGCCCCCACCAGCGGGATTGAGATCGTCAATGCGTGGACACCGACGACCTGCACCGACTAGGCGCCTACCTCGAAGGCCGCGGACTTCGCGTAGCCGCCCGCGACCCCGAGCTGATTCTCGCCGTAGCGAACCCTCTTCACCCCCAGCTCGCTGAAGAGATCCGGCTCACCGACGGCCGGTACATCACCGGATTCGACTACGAGGTCGGCGAGCGCGGAGACGAGCAGGCCTGCGCCGACCGCATCGCCCACATCCTCGCCGCCGGCGACACACCGCGGACGGAGCCCAGCTCGTGAACGCCGCAACATACACCCCCCAGGAACTCATCGAGCTGGCCGCAGGCGCCTGCCGGACCCTGCCGCCGCCCGACCAGCTCAGCACACTCGACACACAGCTGAGGGCGGAACTCAAGCGCCTCTTCCCGATCGTGGAGAAGCAGGCGGAAGAACTGCCGGTCGACAACCCCGGCCGGTACTCCCGTCAGCGTGCACTCGACGCCACCCGCGACGCACTCGACGAGCGTCTGGACCGCGATGCCCCGCTCCCGGCAGCGCTGCTTGTCGCCGAGCTCGGCCGCCAGCTCAGGGATCTGGTCACCTACGCCGAGGAGGGGAATGGCCGTGACTGAGGAGCGCGTCACCATTCCCGGCCTGTGCTGGATCCGCAAGCCCGGCACTGAGACCCGATGCTGCCGCTCGACAGGGCACAGCGGAGATCACCACAACTACTACGGCGGCGGACAGTGGAAGCAGAGGGCGGGCGAGTCGCAAACGTCGTAGCGTGACGGTGATGTTCCGTACACGCACCGTTCGTGGCTCTGGCCAGCGGTTACACGGCGGGTGATCAGATCACACGGGGTGTGAAGCGAACGCTTGCATCAAGCAAACACGGGGTCTTCCGCTCCGCAGATATATGCATTTGAATTGCCAATTACCAGCCCGAGCCCCACCCGTCGCGCCCGGACCCCGCGTGACGAGCGGTCAGCCATGCAGCCGAATCCGCCACCTGTCCATCGGCAGGAGCAGATCGGCCGTCTCTACGGGGGTGCCATGCCAATCGAGCCGAGTCCGCACCACACGAAACGCCAGAGTGTCGACAAGCAGACCCAGAGCGTGAGCCTGGTCAACACCCAGCGGCACCGTGTCGATCTCGGCCGTATAGGACACGTGGGCCTTGCGGCTGCCGCGCCACCAGGCGCTGGCCAGCATCGCCGACCGGCCGCCCGGATCCATGCACTCCACCGTCTCGTGCCGCAGCAGCGACCCCACCGCGACCCCGAGACGTTTGGCCAGCTCTTCGGTCGCGGGAACCGGACGGGCGTCGGTGACCTCGCAGGAGTAGGGCCACGCAGCGTCGGCATCGGTGAGAGTGCGCACAGCAGGAGGATGCGCGACAACGACGCGTTTCCGCTCCTCCCCCTCGAGGATTCCCGTCCTTCGGAGGAGAACGTAGGCCAGGCGCATCGTCTGCTCATGGACGTGATAGGCGGCTGCAAGGTCTGCGCGCGAGGGAAGCGCCTGGCCGGGGCGCCACTCGCCGGCGGTGATGCGGCGGCGGATGTCGTCAGCGATGCGGCGGTGAAGCGCGTCTGGCATCCGGCGGTCCTCTTGCGTCGATCATGGTGATCATGACGTGAGGTCCGAAGTTATGAAGCCGGGCCATGGCTGGATATATCCAAGCCTCTGAGGCGCAGGTGCCGCGCCACCGCGTTGGGTGCACAAAGGTTTCGGTGTAACGGAGTCAGGTCTCCTGTATGCCGATGTGGCCCTCTCGACGCCTGCGCACCCCTATTGCAGGCGTACAGCGGGTCATGCACGACAGGCGAGAGTCAGGCTCGCCGCCGAGTCAAAGGGAAGGGAGCGGGGGTCCGGGAGTAGAACTCTGCAGGCACTGGCCGCGCGCGTCCAAGGCGCCGCGGCTGCACGCCACCCGCCCGCTAGGTCACCACGGGGCGGACGGGTGGGGACGGTCGACGCTTGCTGTCGGCCACAATGCCGCCCTCCGGCTTGCCAGTCCACCTCCCAAGTGGGCGGGCCGGGGGGCGGCGCTGCGCTGTTCGAGAGATCCACTGGGAGAATTCTGGGAGAACTCCCGCGCAGATTGCTGCATCGAACTACGAGAATCTGCAAGTCTCTACGAAGAATTAACAGGAATCGACGTCTCGCCCCCAGCCTCTCGACCTGGGGATATGCACGGCTCAGCCTGCCGATTCGCCCGCGTGGGGACTCAACGCACCCGTGCCGACCAGCACGATCAGCACGATGCCCAGCAGGACGCGGTAGTAGACGAACGGCATGAAGCTCTTCGTGGTGATGAACTTCATGAACCAGGCGATCACCGCGTAGCCCACCACGAACGCGATGATCGTGGCGAAGATCGTCGGGCCCCAGGAGACGTGGCCCTCGCCCGCGTCCTTCAGCTCGAAGACGCCGGAGGCCAGGACCGCGGGGATGGCGAGGAGGAAGGAGTAGCGCGCCGCGGCCTCGCGGGTGTAGCCCATGAGGAGGCCGCCGCTGATCGTCGCGCCCGAGCGTGAGACGCCGGGGATCAGGGCCATCGCCTGGCAGAGGCCGTAGATCAGGCCGTCCCTGACGCCGAGTTCCTTCAGGCCCTTGCGCTCCCGGACCGCCCGGTGTTTGCCGCCCGTCTCGTCGCGGGCCGCCAGGCGGTCGGCGACGCCGAGGACGATGCCCATCACGATCAGCGTCGTGGCGATGAGGCGCAGATCGCGGAACGGGCCCTCGATCTGGTCCTTGAACGTCACGCCGAGGACACCGATCGGGATCGAGCCGACGATGACCAGCCAGCCCATCTTCGCGTCGTGGTCGGAGCGCGGCACCTTCCCGAAGAGTGAGCCGAACCACGCCGACACGATGCGCGCGATGTCCTTGCGGAAGTAGATCAGCACCGCGGCCTCCGTGCCGATCTGGGTGATCGCGGTGAACGCGGCCCCTGGATCGTGCCAGCCCGCGAACGCCGCGGTCAGGCGCAGATGCGCGCTGGAGGAGATCGGGAGGAACTCGGTCAGCCCCTGGACGAGCCCGAGGATGAAGGATTCAAGCCAAGACATGAAAACTGCGCCGTCCAAGTACTGATCATCGGGCCGCGGATGCGGTCGTAGCGGTCGTCGTTCAAGGGCGTGGCCACTGCGGCAATGCGGAGGTGGGTGGGTGGGAGAGGTCGCGGGGCGCCGGAACACCGGAGCGCAGGGCGATCACGCCCCCCGTCGTGGGGGCAGCGTAGCGGGCCAGGGTTACGGGACGGCGGCAGGGCCGACCGGCGGCTGTGGCGCCGGGCCCGACGTCGTCCATCCCGGCGCCTGCGGGTGCGCGGTGAGATCGTCGTGCCGGACCGCGTCGCCGCAGGCCGAACAGGTGACCACCGGGACCAGCTCGTGGCCGCAGACGTGTTCGAGGACCATCGGGCGGTCCGTGTCTCCCCGCAGGTGGCGGTCGCCCCACGCCATCAATGTCATGAGCACGGGCTCCAGTTCGAGACCGGCTCGGGTCGGGCGGTAGCGGAAACGCCGAGGGCGCTCGCTGTACGCCTCCTTCTCCAGGATGCCCGCCTCCACCAGGCGGCGCAGACGTGTCGCGAGGACGTCGCGGGGCGCCCCGATGTTGCGTACCAGCTGGTCGAAGCGTTCATTGCCCAGACACACCTCCCGCAGGACGAGCAGGGAGTACTTCTCGCCGACCAGCGCGAGGGCGTCGGCGATCGAGCAGGGGCGTGGATCCTTCATGCGGGCAGTCTAGGGCGGATCCAGGTGAGGGTTTGAATTTCCAACTCACCTGGCTAGAGTGAGTTGGAAATTCCTACTCGCTGGGCGGCCGTCGACGTTCGTCCCGTCGTCTTCCGGGCGTTCCCCGGTCGTTCCCTGGTGTTCGAAAGAGGCCCGCACCATGCGTGATGCCGTCATCGTCGAAGCCGTACGCACCCCCGTCGGCAAGGGCAAGCCGCAGGGCGCCCTCGCCGACGTTCACCCCGTCGAACTCCTCGCCCACACCCTGCGCACGCTCGTCGAGCGCACCGGGATCGACCCCGCGCTGATCGACGACGTGATCGGCGGCACCGTCGACCAGGTCGCCGAGCAGGCCATGAACACCACCCGCTACGCCGTGCTCTCGGCCGGCCTCCCCGAGTCCGTGCCCGCGACCACCGTCGACCGGCAGTGCGGCTCCTCCCAGCAGGCCGTGCACTTCGCCGCGCAGGGCGTCATATCGGGTGCGTACGACATGGCGGTCGCCTGCGGTGTGGAGTCGATGAGCCGCGTACCGATGTGGTCGAACGTGCCCGAAGGGGCGGATCCGTTCGGACCGGGCGTTGCCGAGCGGTATCCGGAAGGGCTCGTCCCGCAGGGCATCAGCGCCGAACTCATCGCCGCCAAGTGGTCCATCGGACGCGACCGGATGGACGCGTTCGCGACGACCTCGCACCAGCGTGCCGCCCGCGCCTGGGACGCCGGCCTGTTCGACGCCGAGACCGCGCCCATAGCCGGGCTCCGGCGCGACGAGTCCGTACGGCCGACCACCACCCCCGACGTCCTCGCGGGGCTCAAGCCCGCCTACTACGACCCGCACTTCGGCGAGCGCTTCCCGCAGATCGACTGGTCCGTCACGGCCGGCAACGCGAGCCCCGTCAACGACGGAGCGGCCGCCCTCCTCATCACCACCGGCGAGAACGCCGCGCGTCTCGGGCTGCGCCCGCTCGCCAGGCTGCACAGCTTCGCCGTCACCGGATCCGACCCGCTCCTCATGCTCACCGGCATCATGCCAGCGACGGAGAAGGTGCTGCGCAAGGCGTCACTCACCCTCGACGACATCGACCTCTTCGAGGTCAACGAGGCCTTCGCGGCCGTCGTGCTCGCCTGGCTGCAGGAGACCGGCGCCGACCCGGAGAAGGTCAACGTGCACGGCGGCGCCCTCGCCCTCGGACACCCGCTCGGCGCCAGCGGCGCCCGGCTGATGACCACCCTCGTCCACGCGATGCGCGCTCGCGGCGCGCGCTACGCCCTCCAGACGATGTGCGAGGCCGGGGGACTCGCCAACGCGACCGTCCTGGAAGCGCTGTAGCCACGAGCCTGGAAGCGATGCGGCGGCAGTCGGCCGAGGGGGCGGCCGGTCAGCGGTCGCGGAAGTGGTGGCGCTTGAACCAGGCCACTGTCGCCCCGCCCAGACCCGTCACCGCGATGAACCCCATCGCGATCAGGAAGACGGGCGACGTCGGCGTCGACGCGCGGGCCCCCGCGATCACGTACGCCGCCGTGTTCGGGATCGAGCCGAGGCCCGTCGCGAGCAGGAACGGCAGCCAGCCCATGCGCGACACGGCGGCGCAGTAGTTGGCCGCGGCGAACGGCACGCCGGGGAACAGCCGGACCGCCAGCATCGAGCGGAATCCGTGCCGGCTGAGCTGGCCGTCCGCGGCCTTCAGCCAGCGCCCCCGGAGCAACGGCCGCAGCGCGTCCTGGCCCAGCATCCGGCCGAGACCGAAGGCGATCCCGGCACCGAACACCGTGCCGGCGATCGCCGCGGCGAGGCCCGCCTGCGAGCCGAAGAGCGCGCCCGCCGCCAGATTGAGCAGCGGCCGCGGCACGAACGCGGCGGTGCACGCCCCGTACGCCACCGCGAACAGCGCCACCGCCGTGGCGCCGCCCAACTGCGCGGGCCAACCGTCGGAGAGGACGCGTTGCGGCTCGAAGAGCAGGACGCACGTCGCCGCCGCGGCCAGCAGCACGACGAGCAGCGACAGCCGCGACCACGGCGAGAGCAGAGCCCTGGCACAGCGCACGGCGAGGCCCTGCGGGCGGGCGGTTGCGGTCTCGAACATCCGGGAAGAGTAACCGGCTCATGTGACTGATCGCCGTATGGTGCGTCTCATGAGCGTCACAGTCCCGACCGCCGTGCCGAGAAGCGAGCTCGCCGACACGGTGCTCGAACCGCTCGTCGCGACCTATGCGGAGGCGGCGGATCCGGAACGGTCCGCGCAGATGAGGGCGTACATGAAGGACATCGCCCCCTTCCTCGGACTGACCTCGCCGGTGCGCCGCGACCTGTCCCGCGCGGTCCTCGCCGGCACTCCGCGCCCCGACGAAAAAGACTGTGCGGCGATCGCGCTGCGCTGCTGGGAACTGCCCGAACGGGAGTACGCCTACTTCGCCGTCGACTGTCTGCGCCGTCATGTGAAGCGCTGCTCGTCCGGTTTCCTGCCCGTCGTCCGGCATCTCGTGACGACGCGCTCCTGGTGGGGCACGGTCGACGCGCTCGCCGCGCACGTGGTCGGCGGTCTGGTCGCGGCGGACCCGGAGCTGCGGACCGTCATGGACGCCTGGATCGAGGACGACGACCTCTGGGTGGCCCGGACGGCCCTCCTCCATCAGCTCCGTCACAGAGCGGACACCGACACGGAACGGCTCTTCGCGTACTGCGTACGCCAGTCGGGGCATCCCGACTTCTTCATCAGGAAGGCCATCGGCTGGTGTCTGCGGGAGTACGCGAAGACCGACCCGGAGGCCGTACGCGCCTTCGTGGAGCGAGAACGGGACCGGCTGTCGCCGCTCTCGGTGCGGGAAGCGCTGAAGAACCTCTGACGGCCCCTCAGGGCCCCGCCGCCCGGCATCGGTCCAGGAGCGCTTCCACGATGCCCGTCAGACGGTCCCCGGCCCGGTCGATGCTGCCGTTCTGCGTGCTGACCTGCGCACCCTCCAGCAGGAACGTGATCTCGGCCGCGGTCTGCGCGGGGTCGGGCAGAGCGGCTTCCTCGCACATGGCGACCAGCCGCCGGGTCTGGCGGGCCTTGTGCTCCTCGATGACCTGCCGCGCCGGGTGTGATCGGTCGGGGAGTTCGGCGAGGGAGTTGATGAACGGACAGCCCCGGTAGGAGAGCGTGGGCAGCCCCTCGGCGATGAAGCGGGCCAGACCCAGGATCTGCTCCCTGGGGTCGCCGGGGTGCGCGGCCTCGACGCGGTCGAACGCGGCCTGGTAGTCCGCGGCGACGATCCGCAGCCACTCCGCGACCAGTGCGTCCTTCGTCTCGAAGTGCCGGTAGATCGCCGCCTTCGTCGTCTCGGCCCGGTCGGCGATCGCCTGGACGCCCACCCGCCGGATGCCCTCGCTCTGGAAGAGCTCCTCCGCCGCGTCGAGGATGCGCTCGCGGGGCGGGAGTTTGGCCACTCTGCCCGGCCTGCTGGTGGTCGCCGTCATGGCTGTTACGGTACCAGTCCGTCCCACTCGATACCGAACGGTATCGAGTGGTACCCATCGGTATCCCTGGTCGTTCGGTACGCAGGAGGCAGCAGTGAGAGTTTCGGAGTACGTGAACCACGACGCGGTCGGGCTCGCGGAGCTGGTGGCGGCGGGCGAGGTGACGCCCGGCGAACTGATGGCCGCGGCCCGCGAAGCGGTGCGGGCCGTGAACCCGGAGATCAACGCCGTCGTCGAGACATGGGCCACCGACGACGAGCCCGCCCCGGCCCCCGGCGGCGCGCCGCTGGCCGGCGTCCCCTTCCTGATCAAGGACCTCGGGGTCGCCATGGCCGGCCGGCGGACGGAGCTGGGCAGCCGGCTCGCGGCCGGGCACGTCGCGAGCGCCGACTCCTCGCTGATGGTGCGTCTGCGACGAGCCGGACTGGTGACGTTCGGGCGTACCACGACACCGGAGATGGCCTACAGCATCACCACGGAGCCGGCGTTGCACGGTCCGACCCGCAACCCGTGGGACCCGCGGAGGAGTGCGGGTGGCTCCAGTGGCGGCGCCGGTGCGGCCGTCGCCGCCGGGATCGTCCCCGTCGCGCACGCCACGGACGCCGCGGGCTCCCTCCGCATACCCGCCGCCCACAACGGCCTCTTCGGGCTGAAGCCCACCCGCGGCCGCGTCTCCGTGGGTCCCGACTTCGACGAGATCTTCAACGGTCTCGGCGTCCAGGGCACCGTCAGCCGCACCGTGCGCGACAGCGCGGTCCTGCTCGACCGGATGCGCGGGCCGGAACCGGGCGACCCGTACTCCGCACCTGAGCCGCCCAGGCCGTACGCGCAGGAAGTCAGCCGTCCCCCGAGCCGACCGCTGCGCATCGGCGTCCTCGCCCAGGCATGGGGCGGGCGCCGCACCACCGGGCCCGTGGCCGACGCGGTCTCCCGGACCGTGCGGCTCCTCGAATCGCTCGGCCACCGGGTCGCCGAGGTGCGGGTCGACCTCGGCGCCGACTGGGACGAGTTCGTGCTCGCCGACGCCCGCATCATGACGGCGAACCTCGCCGCCTCCCTCGATGCGCTCGCCGCCGCGTCCGGCAGGCCCCTCGACTCCACCACCCTCGAACCGGTGACCCTGGCCGGACACCGGTACGGGCAGCGGGTCACCGGCCCTCAGCTCGTCGCCGCCCTCTCCGTCCGCAACCGCGTCGCCCGCGCTCTGGCACGGTACTTCGGCGTGTACGACCTGCTGCTCACGCCGACCGTGCCGGAGCCGCCCCCGCTCCTCGGCGAGTACGGGCGGGGAGCGGAGACCCTGGACGGGTACGGCTGGATCGAGCGCCTCAACGACCGCTCGCCGTTCACCACCGTGTTCAACGTCGCGGGCACGCCCGCCATGTCCGTGCCGGTGACGTCCGACGCGGAGACCGGGATGCCGATCGGCATGCAGTTCGCCGCGGGGTACGGCGAGGAAGGGCTGCTCTTCCGGCTCGCCGGGCAGCTCGAACAGGCGAGTCCCTGGGCGGGGCGTACGCCTGCGGTGTGGGCGGGCAGCGCGCGGGTGCTCTGACGTCGGGGCGGCGGCAACTCGTCCGTGGGCGCGCGCCGTTCGCGCGAAAATCGTTCGACGTGGGCGTTTTCTTCGGTGAGGATCAGAGCCATGTCCCGGTACGCCTTCCTCGCAGCCACGCCCGCAGTCGCGGGCGCTGCGAAGGCTGCCGTCCCCGCGCAGGTCGTCCCCACACCGGCCGTCCTCGCACCCGACGCCTTCGGCGGCACCCGAAGCTGACCCTCCCCGGACATTCCGGCGGACCCCCGAGGGGGAGGGTCGGTCCGGCCCCCGGGGTCCCCGTCCCGACCGCGCGCATCCGCCGGGCCGGGACAACAGCTTCGAGTTCCGGAGAAGGAACCGCCATGTCCAAGACCGCATACGTCCGTACGAAGCCGCACCTCAACATCGGCACGATGGGCCACGTCGACCACGGCAAGACCACTCTGACCGCCGCCATCACCAAGGTCCTCAGCGAGCGCGGCACCGGAGGCAGCACCCAGTACGTGTCCTTCGACCGCATCGACCGCGCCCCCGAGGAGGCGCAGCGCGGCATCACCATCAACATCGCGCACGTCGAGTACGAGACGGACACCCGCCACTACGCGCACGTGGACATGCCCGGCCACGCGGACTACGTGAAGAACATGGTCACCGGTGCCGCCCAGCTCGACGGGGCGATCCTCGTCGTGTCGGCGCTCGACGGGATCATGCCGCAGACCGCCGAGCACGTGCTGCTCGCCCGGCAGGTCGGCGTCGACCACATCGTCGTCGCGCTGAACAAGGCCGACCTGGGTGACGAGGAGCTCACGGACCTCGTCGAGCTGGAGGTCCGTGACCTGCTCTCCGCGCACGGGTACGGAGGCGACTCCGTCCCCGTCGTACGGGTCTCGGGGCTGAAGGCCCTGGAGGGCGACCCGAGGTGGACGTCCGCGATCGAGGCGCTCCTCGACGCCGTGGACACCTACGTGCCGATGCCCGAGCGGTACCTCGACGCGCCGTTCCTGCTGCCCGTCGAGAACGTGCTCACCATCACCGGACGCGGCACCGTCGTCACCGGCGCCGTGGAGCGCGGCACCGTCCGCCTCGGGGACCGCGTGGAGGTCCTCGGCGCCGACACGGAGACGGTGGTCACCGGCCTGGAGACCTTCGGCAAACCGATGGAGGAGGCGCAGGCCGGCGACAACGTGGCCCTGCTGCTGCGCGGTCTGCCACGCGACGCCGTACGGCGCGGCCATGTCGTCGCGGCGCCCGGCAGCGTCACCCCACGGCGGCGCTTCACCGCGCAGGTGTACGTCCTGTCGGCCCGCGAGGGCGGCCGTACGACACCGATCGCCACCGGGTACCGGCCGCAGTTCTACATCAGGACCGCGGACGTGGTCGGCGACGTCGACCTCGGCGGGACCGCCGTGGCCCGCCCCGGCGACACCGTCACCATGACGGTCGAGCTGGGCCGTGACGTACCGCTGGAGACCGGCCTCGGCTTCGCCGTCCGCGAGGGCGGCCGCACCGTCGGCGCGGGCACCGTGACCGGCGTCGCCTGACGGGCCGCGGCCCGTCACGCCCGCCCCGGGGGGCTCGGCCTCCCGGGGCGGGCGGGCACAATGGACGCGTGGACGAGCACGAGTTCGAGGACGGGGCCGAGGCGGACGCTTCGGGCGGGGGTACGGGCGCCGAGGCGGAAGAAGCGGTCCCGGTGACCCGGCAGGTGGACCACGGCACGGCCAAGCTCATGCCCGACATCGACAGGCCGCACGCCTGGCTGCTCACGGTCGACGGCGCCCCGCAGTCGTACGTCGACCTGGACGACCCCACCCACCTGGAGTTCGAGTACGCGCGCCGCCTCGCCCACGTCCTCGACACCGCGGCCGAGCCCGGCGCCCCCCTCGACGTCACCCACCTCGGCGGCGGCGCCCTCACGCTGCCCCGCTACCTCGCCGCCACCCGCCCCGGCTCCCGGCAGCAGGTGGTCGAGGCCGACCGGGGGCTGCTCCGACTGGTCGCCGAGCGGCTGCCGTTGGACGGGGCGAGCGGGGTGGACGTGCACGGCGCCGACGCCAGGGAGTGGCTCGACGCGGCGCCGGACGACAGCGCCGACATCGTCATAGCCGATGTCTTCGGCGGCTCACGCGTGCCCGCACACCTCACCACGGTGACGTACGCGCGCGCCGCGGACCGGGTGCTGCGGCCGGGCGGGCACTACACCGCGAACCTCGCCGACGGTGCCCCGTTCGCCTTCCTCCGCTCCCAACTCGCCACGTTCGCCGAGGTATTCGAGGAGATCGCGCTGATCGCCGAGCCGTCGGTGCTGCGTGGACGCCGCTTCGGGAACGCCGTGCTGATCGCCGCGCACCACCCCGTCGACGTCGCGACACTGGCCCGCCGCACGGCCGCCGACGTCTTCCCCGCCCGGGTCGAGCACGGCGACGCGCTGCGCCGCTTCATCGGGGACGCGCGGCCGGTGCGGGACGGGGAAGCGGTCCCCTCACCCGAGCCGCCCGACGGCGCCTTCTCCATCGGGTGATGCCTCCGCCGCGGCGGCGAGCGGGTCCGGATTCCGGCCCGGTTCAGGGTCCGCCGGGGTCCCGGCCGACGTCACGTGTGTCGTGCGCCGCGTCAGGTTGCGTACGTCCGGTACGAACAGGACGGCCGCCGTCACCAGGACCACCAGCGCCGCACAGCCCCACAGCGAAGGGGTCCTGCCGAACGCGGACTCCGCGGGACCCGCGAGCGCCGTGGCCAGGGGAACCATCGCGATCGAGCCGAACCAGTCGTAGGCGGCGACGCGCGACAGCTTCTCCTCCGGGATCTCCTGGTGCATCGCGGTCATCCACGAGACGCCGAACACCTCGATGGCGACGCCGCTGACGAACATCACCGTCGCGAGACCGGCGACCGGCAGCGGCACGGCGAGCGCCGCCGAAGGAGCGGCCAGCGGGAAGACGCAGAGGGTGCCCGCGAAGAGCAGACGCCGCGGCTTCCATCGCATCATCAGGAACGCCCCGCACACCGTGCCCGCCCCGAACGCGCCGAGCGCCAGACCCCACGGCCCCGCACCGCCCAGTTCGTCCCGTGCCACCAGCGGCCCGAACACCGACTCGGCGGCGCCGACCACCGCCACCACCACCGAGAACTGCGCCACGATCGACCACAGCCAGGGCCGCCCCGTGAACTCGCGCCAGCCGTCCCGCAGGTCGGCGATGAGGCCCTCGCCCGGCGCGCGCTCCGGGATGTGACTCACGTCGAGGAAGGACCGCAGGGCTCCCGCGACCGCGAACGCCGCCGCGTCCACGGCCAGCACCCAGCCCGGTCCGATCGCGGCGACCATCAGGCCGCCGAGCGCGGCCCCGCCGAGCCCGGCCCCCTGCATCGCCATGCGGTACAGCGCGAACGCGCGGCCCACCTGCTCGCCGCTGACCGATGACATCAGCATGCCCTCGGCGGCGGGACCGAAGAAGGCCTGGCCGACGCCGCCGAGCCCGCCGAGCAGCATCATCTGCCACAGCTGCGGCTCGCCCGCCAGGACGAGCACGGCGAAAGCGGCCTGCGACACGCAGTTGAGGGCGTTGGCGGCGACCATCACATGGTGGCGCGGCAGCCGGTCGGCGATCGCCCCGCCGATGAGCAGGAACAGCACCAGCGGCAGCGTCCGCGCGGCGGCGACGAGACCGACGTCCCCGCCGTCGCCGCCCGCGTCGAGAACCGCGAACGCCGCCGCGATCAACGCCCCGTGGCTTCCGAGGTTCGTCACGATCGCGGCGGCGGTCAGCAGTGTGTAGTTGCGGCCGGCCCAGGAGGGCTTGCGGCGCGGCGCGGGGGCGGGAGTCGTCACCCCGGGACTATCCCCGGCGGACGGCCGACTTGCCAAACCGTTTCTTGCCCGCTCCGGCCGGGGACAGCAGCGTCAGCGGCCGGACTCCTCGGATGTCTCCTTGCTCAGCCGCACCGTGCCGAGGATCTGCTGCACGAGATCGTCGGAGACCTCCTCCTTGACGCCCTTCGCGCCGTAGAGGGTCCAGGCGACGAATTCACCGGCACCGTTCTTGAAGGCGAACGTGGTCGCCTTGCCCTCGGAGTCGCACTTGGCCGACGTGGCGGCGCCGGACGTCGTCGACGTGGCGACGCTGCCCTTGATGCCGGCCTTGGTGGTGAAGTCCTTGATCTCGCCGATCTTGATCTTCTTCTTGTCGGCCTTGGTCTGCTCGGTGTAGCCGCCGAAGACCCACCACGCCGAGTCGTTGCGCGCGATGTCCTTGGTGTTCTTGGCGCCGTCCTGGCCCTTGGTGCCGACGGCGGCGAGCGAGGTGTCGTCGGGCCTGCCGTCCTTGTCGTCGTCGGACGTGCACCACTTGTCCTTGAGGATCGCCGGGGCGGACATGCCGATGATGGTCTTCGCGCCCTCCTCCTTGCGGTCGTCGAAGGCGATGAAGGTGTCCGGCGTCTGGACCTTCCAGTCCGGCGGGACGTCGAAAGCGGTGCCCCACTTGGGGTTCACGACGACCTGCCAGCCGTCGATCATGGGCTTCTCGTCGTCGGCGTCACGCACGTTCCCGTCGTCGCTCGGCGACGGGCTCGGGTCCTTCTTCGCGGACTTCGAGGGCTCCGCCGGGCCCGCCTCGTCGCTCTTGTCGTCATCGCCGCCGAAGACCAGGAAACCGGTGACACCCGCGGCCACCACGACGGCAAGCGCCGCCACGATGGCGGTGACCTTCGTCTTGTTCCCGCCGCCACCGCCCGGTCCGCCGCCGGTCTGCTGCGGCGGCACGGGCGGCGGCGTCGGGGCCGCCCAGTGCGACTGCTCGGGCTGCGAGTACGCGCCCGGGTGCGGCGGCTGACCGCCCGCAGGCTGCTGGTAGCCCCCCGCCGGCTGCTGGTAGCCACCCGCGGACTGCTGGTATCCCGGCTGCTGATACGGGTTCGGCTGCTGGTACCCCGGCTGCTGGTACGGATTCGGACTCTGGTCCTGCGGGTTCTGCTCGCCCCCGGGCGGCTGATTTTCTGGCCACATGGCCAGTAACCATAGAGGTGCGGGGGACCGGGTGCCATGCGCGGCCCCGGCGGGACGGGCGCCCGCCGGGCCCACACGGGGAGAAGCCGTGGAGAACGGGGAGGAAGCGGAGCGCAAGGGGAGAATGCGTCAGGATTCCGTCGGGTCCCCGTGGGTGCGCACCGTGCTGAGGATCTTCATCACCGTCTCCTCGGGGATCTCGTCCTTCACACCCTTGGCCCCGTAGAGGCTCCAGGCGACGTACTCACCCGCCGAGTTCTTGAAGCCGAAGGTGATCGCCTTGCCGTCCGTCGCGCACTTGCCCTTCATCGGGGTGTCCGTCGACCGGGCGCGGGCGATGCTGCCCTTGATGCCGGACTTCGTGGTGTACGGCTGCGCCTTCTCGTCGGACGTGAAGCTCTTCTTGTCCGGCTGGGTGTAACCGGCGTAGACCCACCAGCCGACCTGGTTGACCGCGACCTCGTCGGTGTTCTTCGCGCCGTTGGCGCCCTTCGTGCCCACGGCGGCGAGCTCGTGGTCCTCGGTCCTGCCGTCCTTGTCGTCGTCGGTGACGCACCACTTGGACTTGAGGTAGGCGGGCGCCGACATGGTCATCAGCGGCTTGCCGGTCTCGTTGTCCTCGAAGGCGATCGCCGAGCCCGGGTTCTGCACCTCCCACTCCGGCGGCACGTCGAAGGCGGTGCCCCACTTCGGGTTCACCACGACGCGCCAGCCCTTGATGGTCGGCTTCGGTCCGTCGTCCTTGCCGCGCCCGCTGTCGGAGCCGTCGCCCGTCGAAGGGCTCGGCTGCCGGGAGGCGGGCGCGGGGGAGTCGGCCTTGGTGTCCTTGTCGTCCCCGCCGCCGAGCACCAGGTATCCGGTGACGCCCGCGGCCACGACGACAGCGGCAGCCGTCACGATCGAGATGACCTTGACCTTGTCGCGTTGGCCGCGGTCGCCACCGCCGCCATCGCCGCTGCCGGTCACCTGCGGCACCCCGGTGGGCGCGGTCGGAGCGCCCCACTGCCCCGGCTGCCCGGCGGCGGGCTGCTGGTACGGGTTCGGCGCCTGATATCCCGGCTGCTGATAGGGATTCGGCTGCTGGTACCCCGGCTGCTGGTACGGGTTCCGGCTCTGGTCCTGCGGGTTCTGCTCGCCCCCGGGCGGCTGCTGTCCTGGCCACATGGCCGGACACGATACGGGCCCCCGTCATCCAAGATCACAACGGCCCCGGGCGTGCGGCGGTGCCCGCCCGGCGTCAGTCCTGGACGGGCTCGTACAGACGCACCGTCGCGACGATCTCCCGGACCGTCTCGTCCGGCAGCTCGTCCTTGACGCCCTTCGCGCCGTGGAAGGACCAGGAGGCGAACCTGCCGTCGGGTTTCTTGAAGGAGAACACCGCGGCCTTGCCGTCCGAGCCGCACGTGCCGCGCTTCTCGGCGCCGGACGAACTCGCGGTCACCAGCGTGCCCTTGAGGCCGGACTCGGTGGTGTACGCCTCAGTCGGCCCCGTCGTGACCTTCTTCCTGTCCGGCTGCGTGTAGAGGCCGTAGACCCAGCCGACCGCGTCGTGCCGCGCGGCCTCCTCGGTGCTCTTCACGCCGCGCCCGCCGCGCGTGCCCGCGGACGCCAGCGCCGTGTCGTCCTTGATGCCGTCCTTGTCGTCGTCGCTCACGCACCACTTCTCCTTGAAGTGGGCGGGGGCGGCGTAGGCGGCGAGGAACGGCGCCGAGTCGTCGTCGGCGTCCTTGTCCTCCACGACTCCGCCGGCCCAGTCCCGCGATTCCAGGGACCAGTCGGCGGGCACGTCGAACGCGATGCCGAGCTTGGGGTTGACGACGACCTTCCAGCCGGGAACGGTCGGCTCGGGCATGCCGTCCCCGGTGCGCGGGTTGGCGGTGCCGGACGCGGATGCGGACGCCTTGTCGTCCGGCGAGGCGCTGGACCTCGCCGGACCCGGCTTCGCGGAGTCGTCCTTGTCGCCGCCGAGGAGCAGGGCGCCGGTGATGCCCGCGCCGACGACGACGGCCCCGGCCGCGACCAGGGCGATCAGCTTCGTACGGCCACCGCCGCCCTTGCCGCCTCCCGGAGGTTCGGGCGCCGGCCCCTGCGGGCCGGCGGGCATCGTCGGGGCGTTCCAGGTGGCTTGCTGCCCGTAGGGGTTGGGCTGCTGATACCCCGGCTGCCGGTACGGGTTCCGACTCTGCTGGTTCTGCTCGCCCCCGGGCGGCTGCTCTCCGTGCCACATGGGCGTCAACCATAGGTGACGGTGATCCACGTGCGGGCAGGACCTGGTCAAGGATCGCTACTCGTGGGTAACATCGCGGCCATGAGCGCAGACCAGATGTCGATCGGCGAGATGCTCGCCGCCACGGTTCCGATGGCCAGGACCCTGAACCTCGAGTTCCGGGAGACCACACCGGACAGGGCCGTGGTGGCCCTGCCCGACCAGAGCGACTACCACAACCACGTCGGCGGACCCCACGCCGGCGCCATGTTCACGCTGGGCGAGTCCGCGAGCGGCGCGATCGTCCTCGCCGCGTTCGGCGCGGAGCTCTCGCGGGCGGTCCCGCTCGCCGTCAGCGCCGAGATCGCGTACAAGAAGCTGGCCATGGGTCCCGTGACGGCCACGGCCACCCTCGGCCGCCCGGCCGCCGACGTGATCGCCGAACTCGACGCGGGCGAGCGCCCCGAGTTCCCGGTCGCGATCGAGATCCGCCGCGAGGACGGCGCGGTCACCGGCGAGATGACGGTGGTGTGGACGCTGCGCCCCAACAACCCCAGCTGAACCACCCGGTCCGCACGGGCCGGTCCCGACGGGGCGCCCCCCCACTCGAACAGGTGCGCACAGGCCCGTGGTTGTGTCCCCGGACGCGACCACGGGCCTTGTTCATCTCATTGACACGAGTCATCCCCGGTCATAGTTTTCCCGCCGTCCCTCGTGGTGCCTAACGGCGCGTCAAGTCCGTCTGTCGCATAGTGCGTTCAAAGGGCGAACGACGACTCGCCATTGGCACGTGTACACGCTTCGTTTCGAACAGTCGTGTCCGCGCACCAGGCACAGAAGGAAGTGACGGCTCATGTCCCGTTCCGTGTCCCGGCGGTCGGCCCTCGGGCTGGCCGGCGGTGCGATCGCCGTGGCCGCCGCGGCCACCGCCGGAGTGGCGGTGCCCTCGCACGCGGCCGCCCGGGAGAGACAGGGCCCGGGTGCGGGCCCCCGCGTCGAGTCCCTCGTCGGCAGGCTCACCCTCGGCGAGAAGATCTCCCTGCTGCACGGCGCCACCGACCCCGAGGCCCTCGGCCAGGCGGGTTACGTTCCCGGGGTGCCGAGGCTCGGCATCCCGGCACTGCGGCTCGCCGACGGGCCCGCGGGCGTCCGCGTCGCGGCCCGCGCCACCGCCCTGCCCGCCCCCGTCATGCTCGCCGCCGCCTTCGACCCCGCGCTCGCCCGGCGTTACGGGCAGGTCATCGGCCGCGAGGGACGCGCCCTCGGCCAGGACGTACTGCTGTCCCCGATGGTCAACCTCATCCGCACCCCGTACGCCGGACGCAACTTCGAGACCTTCGGCGAGGACCCGCTGCTCGCCGCCGACATGGTGTCCGCGGAGATCAGGGGCATCCAGGGCGAGGGGCTCATCGCCACCGTCAAGCACTTCGCCCTGAACAACCAGGAGAAGGACCGCATGTCCATCGACGTGCGGGCCGACGAGCGGACCATGCACGAGACGGAACTGCGCGGGTTCGAGGCGGCCGTCGCCGCACGCACCGGTGCCGTCATGGGTGCGTACAACAAGGTCAACGGCACCTTCGCCTGCGAGAACAGAACGCTGCTCAGCGACATCCTGCGCGAGCGCTGGGGCTTCGAGGGGTGGGTGATGACCGACTGGTCCGCCCAGCACAGCACCGCCGCGGCCCTCGCCGCCGGGCTCGACATGGAGATGCCCGACGGCACCCACTTCGGCGCCGCCCTGAAGAGGGCCGTCAGGAACGGCACCGTTCCCGAGCCGCACGTCGACCGCTCCGTCCGCCGCATCCTGGCGGTCATGGAACGGTTCGGGCTGCTCGACGGGGGTGCGCCGCGCCGCCCTGGCCGTGATCCGAGGGCGGGGGCACGGGTGGCCCTCGACGTCGCCAAGGCGGGCGCCACGCTGCTGCGCAACGCCCACGGAGCTCTGCCGCTGAGAGGGCGGGCCGCCCGCGACATCGCCGTCATCGGGCCCACCGGCCGCCACCCGTTCGTCAGCGGCGGCGGCAGCGCCCACGTGATCCCCGACCGGGCGGACAGCCCCCTGCGCGCCATCAGGGCACGGGCCGGACGCGGCGCCGACGTCACGTACGCGCTGGGCGAGGACCTCTACGGCAAGGAGATCCCGCGGCACGCACTCGGCCCCGGTCTCGACACCGAGGGGCAGCGGGTCCCCGCGGGCAAGGAGTGGACGTACGACGGGACACTGACCCCGGACGAGCCGGACGAGTGGACGCTCGTCATCCACTACTCGGGCGAGCGTCCCGCGGTGGAGCTCGACGGCGTCGAGCTGTATCCGAAGCAGCCGGGCGTCGGCGAGTTCTTCTCCGGCGGGCTTGTCTCCTCCGCGCCGGACGGGCTGAACGTCCGGCGCGCGACGCTGCCCCTCGACCCCGCCGGGCACCGGCTGCGGATCAGGGCCAAGGGCGGCGACGGCGGGCAGACGTTCCGGCTGCGCCGGGTCACCGGCGCCACGCGCGCGGCGGACGTCGCCGCGGCGGTCCGTGCGGCGCGCGGCGCGCACAGCGTCGTCCTCTTCGCGTACGAGGACGCGACCGAGGGCCAGGACCGCACGACCGTCGCCCTCCCCGGCCACCAGGAGGACCTGATCCGGGCGGTGACCGCGGCCAACCCCCGTACCACCGTGGTCCTCAACACGTCGTCGGCCACCTCGATGCCGTGGCTGGAGCGGACCGCCGCCGTGCTGCAGATGTACTACCCGGGGCAGGAGGGCGCGGCCGCCACCGCCGCCGTCCTGTTCGGCGACTGCGACCCCGGCGGCCGGCTCACCCAGACCTTCCCGGTGGACGACGACCACCACCCGATGGCGGGGAACCCGCCGCGCTACCCGGGAGTGGACGGCGTCGAGGAGTACTCGGAGGGCATCCTCGTCGGCCACCGCTGGTACGACGCCGAAGGGGTGCGGCCGCTCTTCCCCTTCGGCCACGGACTCTCGTACACCACCTTCGACTACCGGGACCTCGCGGTCCGCACGGTGGGCCGCGGCCTGGACGTGACCTTCACCGTGCGCAACACCGGGAAGCGGGACGGCATCACCGTCCCCCAGGTGTACGTCGGTCCTTCGCCCGACCTGGCCATGAAGCAGGCACGGCGGGTGCTCGGCGGCTACGAGCGGATCGCGCTGCGTGCCGGACAGCGGCGGCGCGTCACCGTGCACGTCGACCGCAGGACGCTGTCGGCCTGGGACGCCGAACGCCACGGCTGGGTGCTCGGGACCGGCCGGCGCGCCGTTCACGTGGGCACGTCGGCAGGCGAGCTGATTCTCTCCGCGCACACCGTCATCAAGGGAGCCGGTTCATGAAAATCCGGATATGCCGCGCCGCCTCGGCCGTCGCCGTCCTGGCGGCCGCCGCGGCGGCCTCACTCGTCCCGCTTCCCGCGCGGGCCGCGGACGACACGCTGGTGCGCACCGACGCCGGCTGGGTGCGGGGCGAGACCACCGACGAGGGACGGCAGTTCCTCGGCATCCCCTATGCGCGGCAGCCCGTCGGCAGTCTGCGCTGGGCGGAGCCCCGCCCCGCGAAGCCCTGGGACGGGGTGCGCCGGGCGACCTCCTTCGGCAACCGGTGCGTGCAGAGCGCCAGTTGGGATCCGGGGTACGAGAACCCCAGCCACACGGAGGACTGCCTCGACCTGAACGTGTACGCGCCGCGCGGCCACAAGGGGGGACCGCGGCCCGTGATGGTGTGGCTGCACGGCGGCGGGCTCACCGCGGGAGCGGGCGAGGACATCGTGCCCGACACCTTCGCCCGCAGCACCGGCACCGTCGTCGTGACCGTCAACTACCGCCTCGGCGCCATGGGGTTCCTCGCCGCCGCGGGACTCGACGACGAGGCGTCCGACGGCGTCTCCGGCAACTACGGACTGCTCGACCAGCAGGCCGCCCTGCGCTGGGTCCGCGCCAACATCGGCCGGTTCGGCGGCGACGCGGACCGCGTCACCATCGCGGGCGAGTCCGCGGGCGGCCGCTCCGTCTGCACGCTGCTCGCCTCGCCCACCGCCCGCGGCCTGTACCGCGCGGGCATCGTGGAGAGCGGGGCGTACGGCGACTGCGCGGCCCGCGAGCGTGAGCGAGCGGTCCGCGACGGCGCGGCCTTCGCGAAGAAGGCGGGCTGCCCCGACCCGGCCACCGCCCTCGCCTGCCTGCGCGAAAAGCCCGCGAAGGACATTCTCGCCGCGCAGGCCGGCTACGACTGGGGCCCGGTCGTCGGCGGCGCCTTCCTGCCCGCGCAGCCGAAGGATGCGTACGAGAACGGCGGCGCGGCCCGCGTGCCCGTGCTCAACGGCGCCAACAGCGACGAAGGCACCCTCTTCGCCTTCGCCCGGTTCGACGGCGCGGGCGCCCCGCTCACCGCTGAGCAGTACCCCGGCGCGGTCATCGACGCGTACGGTCCCGACCTGGGCGGCCGCGTCCTGACGGCGTATCCGCTCACGGACCACGCCTCGCCCACGCACGCGTTCGGCGCGGCCACCGGGGACCGGATGTTCGCCTGCACGGCCCTGCGCCTGAACGCCGCCCTCGCGCACCGCGGTCCGGTCTATGCCTACGAGTTCGCCGACCGCACCTCGCCGCCCTTCGCGTCGCTGCGCGAGCTGGACACCGACTTCGACTTCGGCGCGACCCACGTCAACGAAGTGCAGTACCTCTTCAAGCACTTCGGGCTCGACTCGCCGCTCGACAGGGAACAGCGGGCGCTCGCCCGGCAGATGGTGCAGTACTGGGGATCGTTCATCCGCACCGGCGTGCCGCGTGCCGACGGCGGGCCCGCCGCCCCCGACCAGCGCACCCGCCCGGGGCAGCTGCTCTCCCTGCGCACCGCATCCGAGGGCGGCACCGGAATCAGCGACACGGTGCACGACGCACACCGGTGCGGCCTCTGGGACGCCGTTCCTGCCGGGTGATCCCGTCCGGGTAGGCTGCCCGGCGTGCGTGCGCGGCCGAGCAGGCGCGCACGCCGGGCACACACACCGACACGGGAGGAACCGGCGTTGCACGTCCAGGAGTGGCTGGAGCAGGTACCGGCCGTCAGCATCTACGCGCTGGTGGGGCTCGTCATCGGCCTCGAAAGTCTGGGCATCCCGCTGCCCGGCGAGATCGTCCTCGTCTCGGCGGCGCTCCTCTCCTCCCAGTACGGTGACATCAACCCGGTGATCCTCGGGGCGTGCGCCACCGCGGGCGCCATCATCGGCGACTCCATCGGGTACGCCATCGGGCGCAAGGGCGGACGGCCGCTCCTCGCCTGGCTGGAACGCAAGTTCCCCAAGCACTTCGGCGCCGCGAACGTGGCGACCGCCGAGCGGTCGTTCCAGAAGTGGGGCATGTGGGCGGTCTTCTTCGGTCGCTTCATCGCACTCCTGCGCATCTTCGCGGGCCCGCTCGCGGGTGTCCTGCGCATGCCGTACTGGAAGTTCCTGATCGCCAACGTCCTCGGCGGCATCGTCTGGGCGGGCGGCACCACCGCCGTCATCTACTACATCGGCGTGGTCGCCGAGGACTGGCTGAAGCGGTTCTCGTACGTGGGACTCGGCATCGCCGTGCTCATCGGCGTCGGCTCGATGCTGTTCGTCAAGCGCCGCGCGAAGAAGGTGGCGGCGGAGGCCGAGGCGGAAGCGGCGGCCGCGGAACCGGCCGCGTCCGCGACGGCCGCCGAGCGACAGCCGGTCCCGGTCGCGGACTGACTCACTCCGCGGCGTGCGCGTCCCGGTGCGCCCTGGCCAGCTCGACGTACATCGTGCCGTTGAGCGAGATGCCCTCGCGCTCCTCGTCGGTGAGCGGCCTGCGCACCTTGGCGGGCACGCCCGCGACGAGTGAGCCCGGGGGCACCCGCATGCCCTGCGGCACCAGCGCCTGGGCGGCCACCAGCGAACCCGTGCCGATCACCGCGCCGTTCAATACGGTGGCGCCCATGCCGATCAGCGCGTCGTCCTCGACGGTGCAGCCGTGCAGGACGGCGTTGTGGCCGACCGAGACGCGCTCGCCGATCGTGAGGGGGAAGCCCGGGTCGACGTGGAGGCTGCAGTTGTCCTGGATGTTGCTGTCGGCGCCCACGACGATGGGCCCGCAGTCGGCGCGGAGCACCGCGCCGTACCAGGTGCTGGCCCCGGACCGGAGGGTCACCTCACCGATCACGACGGACGTCGGCGCGGTGAACGCGTCCTGATCGATTTTCGGGTCCTTGCCGCCGATGCCGGTGATGAGTGCCTCGTGGCCCATCGGATGTCTCCCTCTTCGGTACGTCGTCACGCCTGACGGCACCGTACGGGACCGGGCGGCCCGTGCCGCCGCGTGGGGTGAAGATCACAGGCCGCGGGCCTGCGGGGGGTGGAGGCACTGAGTAACGTGAGCCCGTGCCGAAGAACAGGAACACGTTCTCATCCCTTGCCGCCGCGCCCCGCAGGCTCGCGCAGCGCGCCGTCCACGCGGGCTGGGACTGGGTGCAGCGCACGGGCGCGGTGACCGCCGCGCGCCCGGGGCGGCTGCGGTTCGGCGCGCTCGGGCAGGGCACGAAGCTCGCGTTCCCGCAGGGCACGGTCTTCGGCGAGCCGTGGATCAGGATCGGCGACCACTGCATCGTGGGCCAGCACGTCACCCTCACCGCGGGCATGATGCCCGACCTCGACCTCGGCCCCGACCCGATCCTGCGCATCGGCAACGGCGTCGTGCTCGGCAGGGGCAGCCACGTCATCGCGGACACGACGGTCTCCATCGGCGACGACTGCTACTTCGGTCCCTACGTCTACGTGACCTCCACCAATCACTCCTACGACGACCCGCACACGCCCATCGGCAAGCAGTGGCCGCGGATGGACCCGGTGGAGATCGGGCCGGGGTGCTGGGTGGGGACCGGTGCGGTGATCCTGCCGGGGGCGCGGATCGGGCGGAACGTGGTGGTCGCCGCGGGCGCGGTGGTCCGGGGCGAGGTGCCCGACCACGCCGTGGTGGCGGGGGCGCCCGCGAGGGTCGTCCGGACCTGGGACGCCGAGCACGGGTGGCAGCCGCCGCTGCGGACGCCGGCGCCGGTGCCGATCCCTGACGGGGTCACGCCGGAACAACTGGTGGCGCTCGGCGAGTTGGGAGAGCGGGGGGAGTCGGGGAGGCTGGACGAGGTCTGACGAGGCGCGTCGGCCCGCGTCCTCAGGTCGCCAGCAGGACCGTGCCCACCAGGGCCAGGCCCGCGCCCGCCGCCTGCACCCCGCGCAGGCGTTCCTTCAGGACCAGCCGCGCCGCCAGCGCCGTCACCACCGGGTAGACCGAGGCGAGGACGGCGGCCACGGTGACCGGGCCGTGCTGCGCGGCCACCGAGTACGTGCCGTTGGCGGCGACGTCCGCCAGGCCGACGAAGGCGAGAGCCGGCAGTGCGGCCCGTACGACACCCATGCCGCCTCCTGCCGTCCCGGAGCCCTCGGGGAGTGCCCCGCCGCCCCTCCGCACGGAGGCGTACAGCGCCGCGCCGCCCGCCGCCACGTTCGTCACCCGCTGCACGAACAGCGCGAGGAACAGACCGGTCAGGCCGCTCGACGCCTCGGCGATCAGGGCCATCACACCGCCGAACCCGAACGCGGCGAGGAGGGTGAGCAGGACGGCCCGCCGCTGCACGGGAGCGCCCCGCAGTTCCGGCCCGCCCGCGAGCACGATGCCCGCGAACGCGACGGCGATCCCCGCGAACTGGGCGAGCCCGGGCCGCTCGCCGAGCATGAGCCCGACACCGACCGGTACGGCGACGCCGAGCGAGCCGAGCGGCGAGACGACGCCCATCGGCCCGAGGGCGAGGGCCTTGTAGAAGGCGAGCATCGCGACGGGTCCGGCCAGTCCCGCGGCCACCGCGAACCACAGCTGTGGCCCCCACTCCGTCCACGCGCCGGTCGCGATCACGACGGTGCCGAGCACCACCACCGCGATGGACTGCGAGACGACCACCACGGTGAGGGCGGGGATGCGCCGGGTCAGCAGTCCGCCCCCGAAGTCGGCGAGGCCCCACAGCAGGCTGGTGGCCAGGGCGAACAGTGCGGTCATCAGCAGGCCTCGCAGTACAGTGTGTTGGACCATCCGGGTTCTTCGGTTGCACCGCACCGTAGTTCAGTACCGTGAACCCTGTCATCCAAAATATTGGACGGAATGTGTCGGACCTCGACCAGCTGACCCAGTCGCTCGCCCGCAACCTCAAGCGCTGGCGCAACGAGCGGGGCTTCACGCTCGACGCGCTCGCCGCCCGCGCCGGTGTGAGCCGCGGCATGATCATCCAGATCGAGCAGGCCAGGACCAACCCCAGCGTGGGCATCACGGTGAAGCTCGCGGACGCGCTGGGCGTCAGCATCACCACCCTCCTCGACTACGAACAGGGCTCCCACGTCCGGCTCGTGCCGCCGGAGCAGGCGGTCCGCATGTGGTCCACGGAGGCCGGCAGCAGCACGACGCTCGTCGTGGGGGCCGAGGCGCGCGGCCCCTTCGAGCTCTGGTCGTGGCATCTGATGCCGGGGGAGGGCAACGACTCCGACGCGCACCCACCGGGCACCATCGAGCTGCTGCACGTCACGCGCGGCGAGCTGACGCTCGTCGTGGACGGCGCCGAGCACGCCGTCCCCGCGGGGACGGGCGCCACCTTCGAGGCCGACGTGGCGCACGGCTACCACAACAAGGGCGCCGAGCCCGTCGAGATGACGATGTCGGTCTCGGTGCCGCCGGCCCACGCGGGCGCCTACTGACGAGCGGCCCGGACTCTCAGGAGCAGACACCCTCCTCGCGCAACCCCGCGATGTCGTCCGGGCCGTGACCCAGCTCGGCGAGGATCGCCTCGGTGTGCTCGCCCGCCTCCGGCACGGGGTCCATGCGCGGGGTGACCCCGGAGAGGATGGCCGGGGGCAGCAGGGCCTGTACGGGGTCGGTCGTGCCCGGCACGCGGATGTCCTGCCAGCGTCCGCGCTCGGTGAGCACTGGGTGGGCCAGGAACTCGTGCACCGAGTTGACCCCGGCGTTGGCGATGCCCGTGCGGTCGAGCAACTCCATCGCCGCGTCGCTGTCGAGCTCCGCGAACCGCTCGGAGATGATCGCGTCGAGCGCCTCGCGGTGCGCCACACGGTCGGACCCGGTGGCGAAGCGCGGATCGTCGGCCAGCTCGGGGCGTCCGATGAACGCACGGCACAGAGCGGCCCATTCGCGCTCGTTCTGCACCGACAGGAGAACGTCCTTGCCGTCGGACGCCGTGAACGGGCCGTACGGCGCCACCGTCGCGTGCCGGGCGCCGACGCGGGGCGGCTGGGTGCCGCCGTACCGCGTGTAGTAGGCGGGCTGGCCCATCCACTCGGCGAGCGCGTCGAAGAGGGACACCTCCACGGCCGGGGCCCGCCCCGTCGTCGCCCGCGTGTACAACGCCGACAGAATGCCGCTGTAGGCGTACATTCCCCCGGCGATGTCCGCGACGGAGATCCCCGCCCGCGCGGCTTCGTCCGGGGTGCCGGTGAGCTGGAGCAGTCCGGTCTGGCACTGCAGGAGCAGGTCGTAGGCCTTGCGGTCGGCCCACGGCCCGTCCGTGCCGTAGCCGCTGACGGTGCACGTGATCAGGGACGAGTGGCGCTCCCGCAACTCCTCGGCGCCGAACCCGAGCCGCGCGGCGGCGCCCGGGGCGAGGTTCTGCACGAACACGTCGGCGCCCGCGACCAGCTCCTCAAGGATCGCGAGGCCCCGCTCCGTCTTGAGGTCGAGGGTGATCGATTCCTTGGACCGGTTGAGCCAGACGAAGTAGCTGGCCTGCCCCCGCACGGTGGTGTCGTACCGCCGCGCGAAGTCGCCGCCCCCGGGCCGCTCGACCTTGATGACCCTGGCCCCCAGATCGGCGAGCTGCCGGGTGGCGAAGGGCGCGGCGACGGCTTGTTCCAGGCTGACGACAGTGACACCCGCGAGGGGCAGAGGAGGGGGAGGCGGCATGCGACGTTTCCTGTCCGACTGGATTTCTATTAATCCCAACGGGTGGCTCGAATTCAGATTGTCGGCGGCGGACCACAACAATGACGAGCCTCACGGCCGTTGGAGGTCTCGTGTTCCGCTCCACCTCGTCCCCGCAGAAGATGACCACGCTGGGCTGCGCCCTCTTCGCGACCCGGTGGCTCCAAGCCCCCCTGTACTTCGGCTTGGTGGCCGCGCAGGGTGTGTACGTCTACAAGTTCTTCAACGAGCTGTGGCACCTCATCCACCACGTCATCAGCGGGCACGCGGACGAGACGCACGTCATGCTCGCCGTCCTCAAGCTCGTCGACGTGGTGATGATCGCCAATCTGCTGATCATGGTGATCGTCGGGGGATACGAGACGTTCGTCTCACGGATCGGACTGCAGGGCCACCGGGACCAGCCCGAGTGGCTCTCGCACGTCAACTCCAACGTCCTGAAGGTCAAGCTGGCCACCGCGATCGTGGGGATCTCGTCCGTGCATCTGCTCCAGATGTTCGTCGACGTGCACCACACGCCCCGCCACGACCTGCTGTGGGGGACCGTCATCCACATGGCGTTCATCGCCTCCGCGGCGATCCTCGCCTACATGTCGGGGCCCATGGCGGCCCATGAGGCGAAGACGCGCGCAGTGAAGGACACCGGGCGGACCGCCGTCATTCCCGCGCAGCGGGACGGCGGCGGGGCCGGCGGAGGGGCACCGGCCGAGCTCTCGACCGGCGCCGAGGAGCGCATCGAGGCCGCCGGGTTCCCCGCGAGGAAAGTCCTGGAGATGTTCGACGAGGCGCATCTGCGGGCGCCCGAGCCCCAGGTGATCACCCGCCTCGGCAAGGTCGACTTCGTCAGCCGCAAGGCGAACGTGGTGCTGCTCGGCGGGCCCGGTACCGGCAAGACGCACCTGGCGGTAGCCCTCGGCGTACGCGCCTGCCAGGCCGGGCACCGGGTGCTGTTCGCGACCGCCGCCGAGTGGGGTGCCCGGCTCGCCGAGGCCAGGGCCGCGGGGCGGCTGCGCAAGGAGCTGGCACGCCTCGACGCCTACCCGGTGCTCGTCGTGGACGAGGTCGGCTACGTGCCCTTCGAGGCCGACGTCGCCCACCTGCTCTTCCAGCTCGTCTCGCACCGCTACGAGCGGGGCTCGCTCATCGTCACCGGCAGTCGGCCACTGGGCCGCTGGGACGAGGTGTTCGGCGACAGCGCGACGGCGTCCGCGACGGTGGACCGGCTGGCCCACCACGCGGAGGTCGTCACTCTCGACGCGGACAGCTACCGGACGCGCCGCCTGGACCTGGACAGCACGCAGGTCATGGGGGCGGGCGACGCGGGGCCCGCCACACCTTTCTGAGCAGAGGCACGACGGCGTCGACATGTCCGGCCGACGGCACCCGGGGCCTTCGCCTGCGGTCCCCTCCGATCCGGTCCGATCCCGTCCCCTCCGGTCTGATCCGGCCCGATCCGGACGCGAGCCCGACGACGGGCCGACGCACGCCTGAAGCGCGCAGTTCAGGCGGCGCGGGCACCGTGCTGAGTGGGCGCCGCCCTGAGCCGCGGCAGCGCCCACCGCACCGACTCCCCGTCTCCGTCGTCGTCCCCCTCGAACCGAGAAACGGAACCGTCATGCCCTCGACGCCGCTCGTCGCGACTCAGCCCAGCTCGTACGTCACCTCCATCGCGGACACCACCGAACAGATCAGGGCGGCCCAGCGGCTGCGCCACCGTGTCTTCGCCGAAGAGCTCGGCGCCGCCCTCGACACGCCCCTGCCCGGCCACGACATCGACGCCTTCGACGACCTCGCCGACCACCTGATCGTCACCGACACCTCGTCCGGCGACGTCGTCGGAACGTACCGGATCATCCCGCCCGGCCGGGCCCGGCGCTCCTACTCCGACGGCGAGTTCGACCTCGTCGCCCTCAACGCCCTGCGGTCCTCCACCGTCGAGGCCGGCCGGTCCTGCGTCCACCCCGACCACCGCTCCGGCGCCGTGATCACCCTGATGTGGTCCGCACTCGCCCGCTACGTCCTGCTCTCCGGCCACCGGTACCTGGCGGGCTGCGCCTCCGTGCCGCTCGCGGACGGCGGCCGCGCCGCGACCGCCGCGTGGCTGCTCGGCACGGCCAGGCACGCGGCACCGCCCGAGCTGCGCGTGCACCCCCGGCGCCCCTGGACCCCCGGCGGTCCGGCACCGGAACGCCCTGCCTACGCCGATCTGCCGCCCCTGCTGCGCGGCTACCTCCGCCTCGGCGCGTGGGTGTGCGGAGCCCCCGCCCACGACCCGGAGTTCGACGTCGCGGACTTCTTCGTCCTCCTCGACACGGAGCGGCTCAGCGCCCGCCACCGCCGCTACTTCCTCGGGGAGGACGCGCGATGAGCGCGTGGACGGTCGACCGCGGCTGTCCCGCGTCCTGCGCCGCCGACCCGGACCCGCGCGTGCCGTTCGGTGAACTCGCGCGCCGCTACGCCACGTTGACGTACGCCCTGACCCGCGCCGTGGCCCGAGGCGACCGGCTGGCCGAACCGTCGGCCCTGCGGGCCGAGGCCCGTGCGGTGCTCAGCGCGCTCGGGGTGGGCGTGGAAGGGGTCGAGGACGCGCCGTTCAGCGTGCGGACGGGGGGCGTGGGCACGCTGGTCGTCGCCAACCACATCTCGTGGCTCGACGTCGTCGCGCTGCTCGCCGTCGAACCGGTGAGCGTCCTCGCCAAGCGCGAGGTCGGCCGGTGGCCGGTGGTCGGCGCGCTGGCCCGGCGCGCGGGCACGCGGTTCATCGACCGTGACGGCAGCCCGCGCGAACTGCCGGGAGTCGTCCATGAGCTGGCCGACTGTCTGCGCGGTGGCACGTCGGTGCTCGTGTTTCCCCAGGCGACGACCTGGTGCTCCGCCTCCGGTGGCCGGTTCCGGAGGGCAGCCTTCCAGGCGGCGGCCGACGCGGGCGCGCCCGTCCGTCCGGTGACGGTCGAGTACCGCCAGGACGGTGGGCCGAGCACGGCCCCGGCCTTCCTCGGCGAGGAGGACTTCACCGCCTCGCTGCGCAGAGTGGCGGGCGCGCGCGGCCTGCGCGTACGGGTCGCGGCGCGCACGCCGCTGTGGGGCACCGACCGCCGCGCACTGGCCGACGCGGCGAGACGAGCGGTGCTCGGGGCCGGAGTCGTGGACGAGGCGTGTGTTGCGCGAGGGGTTGACCCTTCAACTGGGGCCTCCTATGGTCCCGTTGCAACAAGTTGCTGCAAGGCGGCATGAGTTTTCAGCAAGCCGCTGGAGGCGACCACTCCCACCCCACGCCCCACCCTCACGCCCATCCCCCCCACAGGAGGCTTTCGATGCACGGCCGTATATCGAAACCCCGCAGGATCGCCGTCATGAGCACCGCACTGGTCGCCGGAGCGGCGGGCAGCCTCTCCGCCGGAGCCCAGCAGCCCGGCCAGGCCGCGGCACCCGCCGGGACGAGCCGCGCCGCGGCCGCCGCCAAGGACGTCACGGCGGTCATGTTCGAGTGGAACTTCGACTCCGTGGCCAAGGCCTGTACGGACACGCTCGGCCCGGCGGGCTACGGCTACGTCCAGACCTCGCCCCCGCAGGAGCGCCTGGAAGGCCCCTCGTGGTGGACCGCCTACCAGCCGGTCAGCTACAAGATCGCCTCCCGGCTCGGCGACCGCGCGTCCTTCAAGAGCATGGTGGACACCTGCCACGACGCGGGAGTCAAGGTCGTCGCCGACACGGTCATCAACCACATGACCAACACGCAGGGCACCAACACCGGCTCCGGCGGCACACGCTTCTCCAAGTACGACTACCCCGGCACGTACGGGGACGCCGACATGGACAACTGCAAGAAGGAGATCCAGGACTACACCAAGCGCGAGGAGAGCCAGAACTGCGAACTCGGCGGCCTCGCCGACCTGGACACCGGGGAGGAGCACGTCCGCACGACCATCGCCGGATACATGAACGACCTCCTCGCACTCGGCGTCGACGGCTTCCGCATCGACGCGGCCAAGCACATGCCCGAGGGCGACCTGAAAGCGATCAAGTCGCAGCTCACCGACCCGGACGTGTACTGGAAGCAGGAGACGCTGCCCGGACCCGGCGAGGAGGTCCAGCCCGGCGAATACATCGGCACCGGTGACGTACAGGAGTTCAACTACGCTTACGCCCTGAAGGGCGCCTTCGAAAGCGGCAGCCTGGCCGGACTGAAAAACATCGCCGACGGGAAGCAGCCGTCCGAGAACGCGGGTGTCTTCGTCGCCAACCACGACACCGAGCGCCAGGGCAACGTCCTCACCTACAAGCAGGGCGCCCCCTACACCCTGGCGCACGTCTTCGCGCTGGCCTTCCCGTACGGCTCGCCGGACGTCCACTCCGGATACGCCTTCGACAGCAAGGACGACGGTCCGCCCGCGGACGGCAGGGCCGACTGCTCCGGCGACGCGTGGGTGTGCCAACACGCGCAGCCGAAGATCGCGAGCATGGTCGCCTTCCGCAACACCGCCGGTGATGCGCCGCTCACCGACTGGTGGGACAACGGAGGCGGCGCCATCGCCTTCGGCCGCGGCGACAAGGCGTTCGTCGCCGTCAACGCCGGGGACGGCGAGGTCAAGGAGAACCTGCGGACGTCGCTGCCCGCGGGGGAGTACTGCGACGTCCAGTCCGGCAAGCCCGTGACCGTCGACGGCGAGGGGCGCCTGGCCGTGACCGTCGCCGCGAAGAGCGCGGTCGCCCTGCACGTCGGCGCGAAGAGCTGCCCGAGTGCGAACGGCTGACGTTCCGGCACGCACGCCCTCCCGGCGCCGCCGCCCCGCGTTCTGCCCGCGCGGGGCGGCGTTCGTCGCCGTTCGAACGGAAAGGTCCCTATCCGTGGTGGAGTTGAGAGGGTACGGTGAGTAACAGCCCGCGGTCTGTTGTTGCTGTTAGCGCTGCGATGACCTTCCGGCGATCTCTCGGGCCTGGAGCGGGGCCCCCACGCCAGCGGCTGCTTCCAGCGGAACTCTGCTTCCGCCTCGTGGCACCGTGTGCAGGACCGTGCGATGGATCCGAACCCGGCATCCGCCGCCATCCGTCCCCTTTCACGGCGCATCAAGGCATTGGACTGCCATGCGCGACTACTTCGCGGACGATCTCCTGCTCATCATGCCCACCCCCCACAGCCCCGGCGTGCGCCTGTCCGGCGAGGTCGTGAGCACACACCGCGGGCCGCTGGCCCTGGCACTGACCGACCAGACCCAGGCCAACGGCGTGGACAGGGCGCAGGCCGACGAGATCCTCATCGACCTCACCGGCGTCCGCTACCTGGCCAACAGCGGCCTGGAGACCCTCGTGGCCTTCGCCGTCCATCTGCAGCCCCCGCAGTGCCTCGTGGTGCGCGCCACCCCGGAACTGGGCCTGCACGAACGGATCGCGGCGCGCGGCTGGGACCGCATCGAGACGCTACGGCTCGAGGAGGGTTCCGACGCGTAGCGGGAACGCGGGGGCCAGATCGCGTGCCCCCGCACGAACCCCGCGTACGGGGACGGCGCGCGTGGCGGGGAGCCGCGCCAGCAACTCGCCCACCAGGCAGGCGTTCTCGGGCCGCGAGGCGTAGCGGCTGCGGGCCTTCGGGACCGGCACGACCAGGCGGGGCGTGGCGCCCAGCGCCTCGGCGATCACCCCGGCCCACTCGGCGCGCGTGACCCGGTCCGGGCCACCCAGGTGCAGGACCGGCGGAAGCGGGTCGGGGGCGGAGAGGAGCGCGGCCACCACCTCGGCCACGTCCTCCACATGGACCGGTGTGGTCCAGTGGTCGTCGGGCGCCTCGACGGGCGTGCCGTCGGCCAGCCGGTGGGCGCATGCGGCGAAGAAGTTGAGCCACTTGCCCGCGTCGGCGGGCTCGTGGCCGTAGACGAGGCTGACCCGCAGACAGACCGCCCGCGGGGCGCTGCCCAGGAGCAGACGCTCGGCGTGCCGCTTGGCGCGGCCGTAGGCGTTCGCGGGGGAGACGGGGGTGCGCTCCGTGTTGTGCCACGCGTGGCCGTCGAAGACGTTGTCCGTGGAGATCATGACGATGCGGGAGGCGTCGGCGTACGCGGCGATGTTGGCGGTGACGGCGGCGTGCGCCGCGTCCGCCTCCTCCGGGTGCTCCTCGCACCAGGTGACGTCGGAGGGGCCGTGCACCAGGACGATCCGCTCCGGCCGCGACCGCGCGAGCAGACGACCGCAGGCCTCGGCGTCCGTGGCGTCCAGCGCGGACCACCGGGCGCCGTACTCCTCGGGCGGCGTGGCGGGGCGCCCGCGCGAGACGAGGGTGACGTCGTCCCCGGCGCGCGCGAGCCGCCGGGCGATGCCGGTGCCGACGAAGCCGCTGCCGACGATGAGGGTGCGGGCGCTGAGGGAGGTGCGGGGCGTGGTCATGTGGGCGGCCTGTCTGTGAGGGGCGGGGACGGGTGGCCGCGGGCGGCCAGGAGGCGGCCCGCGCCGAGCAGGCCGTGGTCGTCGTCGGGGGCGCCCAGGGACACCAGCGCGTTCACGCGGTCCGCGGAGAGACCGAAGCAGCCCTGCCGGACCAGCTCCTCCACCAGCAGCACCCGGTACCGCTCCCCGACCGCCAGGGCGAAACCGCCCATCAGGATGAAGCGGCACACGCCGATCGACGTGAAGACCGCCGAGACCGCCTGGGCGAGCGGCACGAGCGTGCCACGGAGCACCCCCGTAGCGAACGCGTCGCCCTCCGCGATCGCCTTGGCCAGCGCCGGATTGCCGATCGCGTCCGGGTGGCCGCCCCCGCAGAGAGCGGCGAGCCGGGACGTGGAGAACCCGGCAGGATCGGCGGCCGCCGCGCGCCGGGCCGCCGCGAGCACCCCGCGCCCCGAGGCGACGGCGCCCAGGTGGCCGCGGCCCCCGCAGTCGCAGAGCGGCGCGTCGGGCGAGGGGTCGCAGACCCAGTGGCCCAGCTCGCCACCGTGCCCCGCGGGGTCGACGAGCACGTCGCCGCCGCGGAACACCTTGTTGCCGATGCCCGAGCTGACGGTGAGGAGACAGAACGGCTCCGGTTCCGTGGCGGCGTACCGCCAGGCCGCCGCCGTGAGGTCGTTCACGACGGCGACCGGCACGCCCAGCCGCTCACCCAACCGTGCGCCGAGGGGCAGCGGTGCACCGCGCGGCCCCCACACCGTGGGCGCCGCGACGACCAGACCGTCCGCCGTGACCGGCCCCGCGAAGGCGATCCCGACCGCGCGCGGCGCTCCGCCCGCCCCCGCACCGTGCCGTTCGACCTCGCGGACGATCTGCTCCACCACCCGCTCCTGCAACTCCGGCACGGACGCGTCCGGATGGAGCGCCTTGCCCTCGACCGGGACGCGGCGCACCCGGGAGAGACGCCCGGTGGCCGGGGTGTAGCTCCCCACCCGCAGCGTGGTGCCGCCCACGTCCAGAACGGTGAAGGGCCCGGTCCGAGGGTCAGCTTCCTTCGTCTTCACGCACTGCCTCCTCGGAGATTTCGGAGACCTCGAAGACCAGCAGGTGCAGATCGGTCGCGTCCGCGGAGTCGTTGAGCAGGCCGTGCTCGCCGTGCGGCCGATTGACGACGACGTCGCCCGCTCCCACCCGGAACTCCTCCCCGTCGCGGAACATCAGCCCGCTCCCGGCGAGCACGACGTACGTCTCGCGGTCGGCCCCGTGCCGGTGCCTGCCGATGGACGCACCGGGCGGCAGAACGGCCAGGTCGATGAAGTCGGCGCCGGCGGAACCCTCTGCGCGGGCGAAGATGCGGTGCGCCAGGATCGTGCCGAGGCCACCGTGGTCGTGCTCCTTGGCGGTCAGCAGATCCCTTACGTTGACCGGGCGCCCGCGGCCCGTCGCCGTCGCCGCCGCGTCCTCAGCCATCGCGCCGCACCGCCCGGTCCGCCAGCGCGTCAAGGGCTGCCCGCAGCGTCTCCGTCGGGAGGTGCTCCAGCTCGTCGACGAAGGCCGCCTTGCCCAGCGCGGTCGGCACGACCAGGTGCAGCTTGCGGCCCCGCCGCTGCCACGACGCGCGCAGCGCCTGCGTCATCAGCTCCGGCGTGCAGGTGGCCGGGTCGTACACCGGCAGCCCGATCCGCTCGAGCAGGGTCACGATCCGCTCGCAGGTCTCCTCATCGGCGAGACCGAGCAGCCGCGCCAGGTGCGCGGAGAGCGCCATGTCGACGGCGACCGCCTCGCCGTGGGCCAGGCGGTGGCCGCCCGCCGTCTCGATGACCGGGCTGAACGTGTGCCCGAAGTCGACGAGCCTGGCGAGCTCGTGCTCCCGCAGATTCGGGCAGAGCTCCTCCATCATGAGCCGCATCGCGGTGCGGATGATGTACGTCTCCACATCGCCGCCCGAAGCCGCCGTGCCCGAAGCCGCCGCGCTTGACGGTCCGCGGCGGAACGCGTCCGGATGCCGTTCCAGTGTCCTGAACAGGTCGCCGTCGAGGATGACCGCCATCTTCACGATCTCGGCGAGACCGCAGCGGATCTCACGGGCCGGCAGCGTGTCCAGGAGCGCCGGATCGTTGAGGGAGGCGTGGGCGGGGTGGTAGGCGCCGAACATGTTCTTCGTGTGCAGGGCGTTGACGCCGGTCTTGACGCCGACGCCGACGTCGACCTGCCCCACCAGGCTGGTGTTGACCTTGATGTAGCGGATGCCGCGCGCGTACATGGACGCGGCGAAGCCGACGATGTCCGCCACGATGCCGCCGCCCACCGCGAGCATCACCCCGTGCCGGTCCAGGCCCGCCGCCTTGGCGGTGGCGCAGACCTGCTCCACCGACGTCAGGGACTTGTGGTGCTCGCCGGTCGCGATGGTGTGCACGCTCCAACTGCCCGGCTCCAGACGGGCGGTGAGGTAGTCGCGGAGCCGCTTTCCGTAGATGCGGTCCACGGTGGGGCCGATGTAGGCCACCACGCGGCGGCCCGCCACGTACTCCGCGAGCAGCGGGTTGTCCGGATGGAAGACCCCGCCCGTGACGTCGACGCGGTATCCGGTGCCGTCCGGTGCGAGCAGATCGAAGCCGCCGGCGTCCTCATGGACCCCCGCGGCCCCGGCCTCAGCAAGAACCTGGCCTGCCATGACTCTCCTCGATGTCGTTCTCAGTGGTGTCGTGCGCGGAGGCGTCCGCGGTGTCGTGCGCGAAGATGTCCGCCAGGATCCGGAGCAGCGTGGAATCGGGCAGCTCCTCCAGCGGCACCGGGCGGCCCCGTGCGTCCGCCACCGGCAGCCGCCAGTTGGGGTGCACGGCGGCCGTGCCCGGCAGGTTCTGCGGGCGCCGGTCGCCCGTCGCGTCCGGCAGCCAGACGCCGAGCATCCGGGCCGGCGTGAGCCGCAGGAACCGGTGCAGGGCGGCGACCTCGCCGTCCGGGTCGGGCAGCAGACCCAACCGGGTCAGCTCGGCGAGCCAGCCGTCGCGTTCGGCGGCGGCCGCTGCCTTCTCATCGGCCTCCGGCCGGGTCAGGAGCCCGAGCCGGGCCCGCAGGTCCACGTGTTCGCCGGAGAGCCAGGCCGCCGTCGTCGGCAGGTCGTGGGTCGTCAGCGTGGCCAGACAGTTCGCCCGCCACTGGTCGGGCGGCAGCGGGCCGTGCCGGCCCGCGGAACCACCCAGATACTCGAAGCGCTGCACCGACGTGCCGAGCATGCCGCGCTCCGCGAGCTCCTCGCGCATGCCGTCCTCGACGGTGCCGAGGTCCTCGCCGATCACCGCGGCGCCCGCCCGGTACGCCTCCAGGGCAAGGACCCCGAGCATCGCGTCCCGGTCGTACCGCACGTACGTGCCCTCCGTGGGCGGCCGTCCCTCCGGCACCCACCACAGCCGCGAAAGCCCCATGACGTGGTCGACGCGCAGGGCTCCCGCGTGCCGCAGCCCGGACCTGAGCAGCTCGGCGAAGGGCCGGCAGCCCTCGGCCGCGAGCGCGTCCGGCCGCCACGGAGGCTGGCCCCAGTCCTGGCCGCGCCGGTTGAAGTCGTCCGGCGGCGCCCCCACGCTCATCCCGGCGGCGAGACAGCGCTGCAGGGCCCAGGCGTCGGCCCCTTCCGGCGCGACACCGACCGCCAGATCGTGGACGAGACCGACCCGCATCCCCGCACCGACCGCCGCGGCCTGCGCCGCCGCCAGCTGCTCGTCGGTGATCCACGCGAGCCACCGGTGGTGGTCGACGGCCGCGGCGAGCTCGGTGCGGGCCCGCGCCACGGCGGGGGAGCGTGGATCGCGCAGCTCGGCGGGCCAGGACCGCCACGCCCCGCCGTGCACCTCGGCGAGCGCGCACCATGTGGCGTAGTCGGTCAGGCCCTGCCCCTCGCGCTCGACGAACGCGGCGAAGGCGGCGGCCCGTCCCGGCGACAGCGGCACGTCACGCACGGCCCGCAGCGCGCGCTGCTTGAGCTCGCGCACCGCCTCCCGGTCGATCAGTGAACTCCCGTCGAGCACCGTGTCGTTCAGCCGACGCGCGCGGGCGACGAGGCCGTCCACGGCGGGACGCGCCGCCGGGTCGAGATACGCGTACTCGGGCACGGCCTCCACGCGTACGTGCAGGGGGTCGGCGAAGCGCCGCGAACTCGGCCGGTACGGCGACGGGTCGGGCAGCGGGCCCGGCTCCACCGCGTGCAACGGCCCGAGCTGCACGAACCCCGCGCCCAGGGCCTGCCCCGACCAGGCGGCGAGCTCCGCCAGGTCGCCGAGGTCGCCCATGCCCCAGGAGCGGCGGGAGAGGACGGAGTAGAGCTGCACGAGGAAACCCCAGGTGCGGCCCGCGAGGGCGGGCAGACGGTCGGGCACCGCGAGCAGGGGTGCGTGCGCCTGCCGTCCGTCGGGGGTGCGGACATGGAGGAAGTGGTGGCCTGGCGGGAGGGCCGGGGAGAGAGCCGTCGTGCCGCCGGACTCCAACTGCACGTGTACGGCGGCGCGTCGACTGAGCCTCGTGAGGTGGTCGGGGAGAGGGGAGGCGGTGGTCCGGGCGCCGTCCACGGGGACGCGTACCACCACACACGGGGGCAGCGGCCTCTCCGCCTGCTCGTGCCGGTGCGCCTCCAGGGCCGCCCGTGCCGTCGCCTCCGTCGACGCGTCCACGCCGCACGCCGCGAGGACGGCGACCAGCGTGTCCGGGACGACGTCGACGCGGTGGCCGAGGTCGGTGGTGTAGGCGGTGGCCACGCCGTGGGCATGGGCGAGTGCGGTGCGTACGTCGGTCATGCGTGTGCCCCCGGTCCCGGTGCCTCCGGCGCCGGGACCGACGTCGCTGCCGGGCCCCGCGGTGCGGCGAAGAGCCGTTCCAGGACGGCTGCGACGCCGTCCTCCTCGTTGCTCGGCGCGACCTCGTCGGCCATGGCGCGGAGCTCCGGATGGGCGTTGGCGACGGCCACCCCGTGGCCCGCCCAGGCGAGGAGCGGTATGTCGTTCGGCATGTCGCCGAACGCGATCGTGTCCGCGCCGGTGAACCCCAGGAGCCGGGCCGCCCGTGCGACCCCCGCGCCCTTGGTGGTGCCGAGCGGCAGCACCTCGACCATCCCCTTCACGGAGTGCACGACGCTCACGTCGTCCCCGCACAACTTCTCGGTGATGCCGGCGAGTTCGTCCTCCGGGACCTGCGGGTGGTGCAGGACCAGCTTGTCGATGGGGCCGGACCACAGCTGGGCGCGGTCGGCCGTCACGTCCCAGCCGTGCCGGACCCGCTCCCCGAAGCGCGGTGTCACCTTGAAGCGGCTCTCGGGCGGCGCCGTGACGACCCCGAGCTCCAGCGCGCCGAGCGCCTCCTCGACCCGTGCGACCACCGACCTGGCCAGGTCGAGGTCGAGCCGGGCGGAGTCGATGAGCCGGTCCGCGCCCGCGTCGTACAGCTGGGCGCCCTGCCCGCACACCGCGATGCCCCGGTAGCCGAGCGCGGTGAGGAACTCCCGGCAGGCGGCGGCGGGCCGCCCGGTGACGACGAGGTGGTGCGCGCCCGCCCGGGTGGCCAGGGCGAGGGCGCGGCGGGTGCGGTCGGACACGGTCAGGTCGTCGCGCAGCAGCGTGCCGTCGAGGTCGGTGGCGACGATCCGGTAGGGCGGGGGCGCGGCCTCGGGGACCGGGACGGTGTCCCAGGCGACGCGTCCGGAGCGCAGGGTCACCATGACGACGAGTTCCCGCCCCGCGGGCAGTCCGTCGACGGTTCCGTGGAACGTGCCGTCGCCCGCCGCACTCAGAGCCTGGAACGCGGCCCCGCTCCCCATGGGCACGGGCTCGTCGGAGGCGACCGCTTCGGCGACGGACTCCAGGCCCGCCCCGGACTGCGTCGGCCCTGCCGACGCCACGACCACCTCCACGCGCTCCGCCCCGGCGTGGACGTACTCGACCCGCCACCCGCTACCGTCTCCCCCAGGGACCGGCGTCGCCCGGCACCGCGTCGCCAGCCGCGCCGCCCAGTCGTCGCGTCCCGCCGTCGCCGCGAGCTCCGCGCACCGCGCGAAGTCCGCGCGTGCGTACGCCGCCTCGAAGAGCCGCTCCAGGGCGGGCCCGTCCAACGGGGCGCACCGCGCGTACGCCGCCGCGTCACCCCGTTCGGCCGCCGCCCGCGCGATCCGCTCGCCGTGGCGTGCGAAGTCCGCGTCGTCCAGCGCGTCGAACCAGCCCCACGCGATGGCGTCCTCGGCGGGGAAGGGCAGTCGCTCGCCGCGCAGCAGCGCGTCGAACGCGGCGAGGCGCAGCTCGGCGGTCCGCGGCCAGGTGAACCGCCGGGCCAGTCGGCGCGAGTTGGCCGACAGGCGGTCGTACGTCTCCGGGGCGTCCCGGAAGACCGCCGCGGCCTGCCGTATTCGGTCGGCCAGTTCGCCTGCGAGTACGGAGTCGTCGTCGCGGAACGAGCCGCGCACCGAGAACCCGGTCGCCTCCGGGTCGGTGAGCGGGCGTGCGTGCCCGAAGTGGCCGGTGACCCGCTGGGCCGTGGCGATCGGCACGGCCCCGCACGCCATCGCCTCGGCCTGCGCGATGAGGAAGCCGTCCAGTTCGTACTTGGACGGGTTGACGCAGAAGTCGGCGCAGGCGGCCTGTTCGAAGAGGGTGTCCTCGTCGGCGAGACGCCAGTCCAGGTGCACCTGGCCGGGGTGGCGGTCGGCGACGTCCTGGAACCAGGCGTTCGCGACAGGTGTGGCCTCGACGGTCTCGCCACCGCCGCCCGTCGCGCAGCGGATGACGAAGCTGATGTCCGGGTCGGTGGCGAGGACCTCCTCCACCGCCCGCATCAGCTCCAGCTGGCCCTTGTGGTGCACGGCGTAGCGCGCCGCGTGGAAGAAGACGGGGCGCGCCGGGTCGAGGCCGAGGCCGCGCAGGACGGCGGTACGGTCCACCGCGCCGGGGTCGCGGGCGAGCCAGCTGTCGGCCACTCCGCAGCCGCCCATGAGGAGCTTGTGCGGATGGGCGCGGAGCTGCCGGGCCACCGGGAGCGTGGCGAAGAGCGCTTCGAAAGGGGTGCCTTCGAAGGTGCTGTAGTAGGCGCGCTGGCCGGGCGAGACGAAGTCGACGAGGTCCGCGTGGGCGGCGACCAGGGGGAACACACCGACGTGGTCGGGTCGGCGCTCCTGGTGCATGCGCGTGCCCGCGAGGGCTCGCGCGATGGTCGCCGCGGCGGTGTCCTCGGATGGCGGTGGCCCTTCGAGCGCGTCCAGGTCGATGGCCCCACCGGCGAGGCCCTCACCGGCGCCGAGCAGCGTGAGGAGGCGCTCCACCTGCGGCCGGTACACCTGCTGCCCGACGGGCGCGTTGGCCGCGACCGTGCTCACGGTGCGGTAGCGCGGGTCGGCGGCGAGGACGGGGGGCAGCAGGTAGTGGTAGTACGGCTCGAAGCCGTGGACGACGGCCGGTTCGGCGCCGGACGGGTCGGCGAGGGCGCCGGAGCGGATGAAGCGCGCCCCGTCCACCTGGAACACCAGCGGCTTGAAGTGCGCCAGGTCCCGGCCCTCCAGGCCCGGCGGCGGGTAGAGGCGGTCGGGCAGCAGGTCGAGGTACGCGTCGGCCAGGAAGTAGACGTCCACGCCGTCCAGGCGGAGCCGGTACGCGCGCGTGGTCAGCTCGACGGCGACCTCCGCGGGGTGGTCCGGCCACACCTCCGGGTCGAGGACGAGCGGCACCACGTGGTCGGCGCGGTGGTCGAGCTCCTCGACGGGGAATGTCTCCCGGAGCCGGTCGAGGTGGCCGTGGGCCGGAGTGACCACGGAGACGCGATGGCCGCGCGCGGCGTACTCGCGCGACAGGTTCCAGACCAGCGGCGAGAGGCCGCCCCGCATCAGACGGTGGTCGAAGCCGCCGCACTCGTACGAGAAGTTGATGATGTGCACGTGCGCGCAGCTCCCTCAGCCGGTGGCCGCGGCGCTCGCGCGCACACACGCGCCGCGCAGCCCCGGCAGGTCGATGAACTCGGTGTGGGTGCCCGCGCTGCCGCAGGCGAAGGCCCCCGAGACGGACCCGGCGAGCACGCACTCCTCCACCGGCCGCCCCTCGAAGAGTGAGTGCAGGAACGCGGTGACGAAGGCGTCCCCCGCGCCGTTGCTGTCGACCACGGGACGCTCCGGCCGCGCCGCGGGGAAGTGCCGCACCTTCGTGTCGCCGCGCACCAGCACGTGGCAGCCGTCCGCGCCGTCGGTCGCGACGACGAGGCGTGCCCTGCCCTCGTCCAGCACCGAGTGCAGCACTTCGTCGAGCCGGTCGTGGATCGCGGCGGCGCTGAGGAAGACGTGGTCGGAGGCGAGCGCGTACGTACGGTGGTGCGGGTTGTGCCCGTCCCAGTCGTGCAGGTCCGTCGAACAGGTCGCGCCGAGCCTGCGGATGTCGTCGTACATGTCGCGGTTGACGCCGGTGATGGAGAGGTGGACGTGCCGGGCGCGCTCCAGATACGGCAGGTAGAAGTCGCGCGGCAGCCGCAGGTCAGCGGGGTGCCTGCCGTCGTAGAAGGAGAAGCGGCGGCCCTGCGGGTCGACGAGGTTGACGCCGCGCGGGGTGCCGTGCGGCGACACGACATGGCTGAAGTCCAGACCGCGTTCGGCGTACGCGTCGAGGACGGAGCGGCCCTGCGCGTCGTCCCCGAGGAAGTCGATGAACTTGGTGGACAGGCCGAGCGCGTGCCAGCCGAGCGCGACGCCGTTCCCGGTGTGCGCCACGTAGTCGTACACGGGCGGCACGAACACGGAATCCCCGGGCGGCAGTTGCAGCGCCTCGACGCGCACGATCGTGTCCACGCCGGCGCCGCCGACCACCAGGACGTCGTACTCCGGCTCACTCATGCGCGTACTCCCTCTGTCGTGACTTCGGTCCGCTGGACGCGGCCGTCCTCCAGGACGACGGCCCCTTCGATGTCGGCGCCCGCGGGGATCCTGGCGCCGGGCAGCACCACACTGCGCCGCACCCGGGCGCCCGCTCCGATCCGCACGCCGGGGAAGAGCACGCTGTCCTCCACACGGCCGTCGTTGACCAGGTCCGACGGCACCACCGACGAGCGCACGCCGAAGTGGTCGGCCACCCAGGAACGCCGCACGTCCGGCGCCACCGTCCACGGCATCCGTCCGACGGGCAGCCCCGCCCGGGGCGACGCGGCGAGCGCGAGGTGCGCGCGGTGGTAGCGCTCGACGGTGCCGATGTCCTCCCAGTGGCCCGCCACCTCGTGGCCGCGGATGTGCTCGCCGGCCGCGAGCATCGCCGGGATCACGTCCCGGCTGATGTCGTGCTGCCAGTCGGTGCCGTCGAGCCGCTCCAGATACCGGCGCAGGACAGCGGCGTCGAAGACGCAGAACGCCGCGAAGACCAGGTCGCTCGTGGCGACCTCCGGCTTCTCCACGAACGCGGTGAGCCGCCCCCGCGCGTCGAACTCGACCATGCCGAACAGGTGCACCCAGCGCGGGTCGATGCGCTGGTACGCCAGGGTGAGCGCGGCCCCGGACGCGCGGTGGGCGTCGATCAGCGGCCGGTAGTCGAAGCGGTAGACGTGATCGGCGTGCAGCACGAGGACGTGCTCCGGGTCGGGCCGGATGCCGTCCCCCTCGAAGACGTACGCCTTCTTGCGGATCAGCGCGTCGGCCGTGCCCCGCTCCAACGGCCAGGTACGGGCGGGCAGTTCGGACGGTATGCGGGAGCCCGCCGTGGCGTACGCGGGGTCGTACGGACCGAAGTGCACCCGGAACCCCGGCCGCTGGTTCCACACCCGGTGCAGGTCGTCCATCAGCTGCCGCTCCTCGTACTGCGAGAGCAGCAGCACCTCGCCGAGGCCGGAGGCCCGCGCGTTGGCGAGGCTGAAGTCGATGAGTCGGCAGGCCCCGCCGTACGGCACCAGCGGCTTGAGCCGCCCCGTCCCGAGCGGGCCCATGCGCCGGCCCTCGCCGCCCGCGAGCAGCACGGTCCTGACCGGGCGGCTGAGCGCGTCGCGTTCAGTCATGGCGCACCTCGTCCCAGGTCACGCGGCCGGAGGAGAGGGTGAGGAGCAGCCGGGCGTCGGCGGCCCGGCCGGGCGCAGGACCGGTGAACACGCCGGGCGCGGTGCGTTCGAGGAGCTGTACGCGGGGGAGGGCGCGGCCGTCCGCGCCGGGCTCGGAGGGCACGACCAGCTCGACGCGTTCCGCGTGCGCCAGCCGGTAGACGATCCGGCCGTCGTCGCCCACGTGGCAGCGGCCGCGCAGCCGGTCCACGTCCTGCCGTTCCACCGCGCCGACCGGCCCCCGTTCGAGGACACGCTCGCAGGCGGCGAAGTCGGCCCGCTGCCAGGAGGCCGCGAAGATGCGGCGGGCGGCGTCGGAGTCCAGCGGGGCGTGGCGCGCGTAGACGTCCACGGCGCCGTGCGCGAGCGCCGCTTCCGCGACCGCGGCGCTGTCCGCGTCCTGCAGCTGCTCGAACCAACCGTGCCGCAAGGCGAGTTGGAGCGCCGCAGCGGCGGACTCGCCCCGCCAGAGACGCCCGAACGCGGCCAGATGCAGGTCCGCGCAGCGCTCCCACGTGAACTCCCGCGCGACGGCGGACGCCCGCTCCGACAGCTCCCGGTAGCGGGCCGGATCCTCCGACCACAGCGTCACCGCCGCCCGGAACCGGTCGGCGAGCGCCGAGACGAGCAGCTCGTCGTCCTCCGCGAACGACCGGTTCACGGCGAATCCGGTGCCCGTCGACGGGCCGTCGGCGTGCCGGAAGTGCGCCATGCCCTCCTGGGCGGTCGCGATGGGCACGGCGCCGCACGCCATCGCCTCGCCCTGCGCGATGAGGAAGGTGTCCATCTCGAACTTCGACGGGAAGACGCAGAAGTCGGAACTCGCCGCGTACGCGAACACCCGCCGCTCGTCGACCCGCTCCCACTCCAGGTGCAGCCGCCCGGCGTGCCGTCGCGCGACCTCGTGGAAGTACGGGTCGTCGATGCCCTCCCCGGCGATGCAGCGCAGCACGAAGTTGGCGGCGAGCCCGGCGGACAGGACCCGGTCGACCGCCCGCACCAGCTCCACCTGGCCCTTGTGGTGGACGGCGTAGCGCGCGTTGTGGAAGAAGGTGGGCAGGGCCGGATCGAGTCCGATGCCGCCGAGCACGTCCGCCCGGTCGACCTCGGCCGGGTCCATGGCCAGCCACTCGTCGGAGATCGCGCAGCCGCCCACGAACATCTTGTGCGCGTTGCGCCGCACGACGTCCGCCATCGGCAGCCGCTCGAAAAGCTCGGCGAAGGGGGTGTCGCGGAACGAGGCGTAGAAGTCGAGCTGGCCGGGGGAGAGGAAGTCGATCAGGTCGGAGTGCTCGGCGGTGAGCTCGTAGAGCGCGACGTGGTCCGGCGGATAGGCGTAGTGCAGGTGCGTGAGCTGCTGGTACTGGAGCACGGCGGCCGGATACGTGCCCTCCGGGACGTCCGGCAACTCCGCTTTCACATCCAGGAGTTCGAACAGGCGGCGCACCTCGGGCCCGTACACCTTCTTCGCGACGGGCATGTTGCTCTGGACGGTGCTGACGACCATTTTCGTGGGGTCGTCGCGCAGCGCGGCGGGCAGCAGATAGTGGTAGTACGGCTCGTGCGCGTGCACGACGGCCCGCTCCTCGCCGAACCAGCCGCGCAGGAACCGCACACTGTCGGCCTGGAAGACGAGCGGCTTGAAGAAGACGAGGTCGCGGCCCTTGGCGGAGTAGGGCGGATAGAACGTCGTCGGCAGCCGGTCGAGGCAGTCGTTGGAGAGGAAGTACAGGTCGACGCCGTCAAGCCGGATGCGGTGCGCCGTCGTCCGCAGCTCGATCCCGGTCTCCGCCGGGAAGTCCCGCCAGATCTTCGGGTCCAGGACGAGCGGGAGCGTGTACGTGTCCTCGTACGGCAGGTCCTCCACGTCGTAGCGCGCCCGCAGGTCGTCCAGGCGGCCGTGCGCAGGCGTCACGATGGAGACCCGGTGGCCGCGTGCGGCGAAGGCCCGGGACAGGTTCCACAGGTACACCGAGGTGCCGCCCTGCAAGAAGGTGTGGTCGAAACCGCAGCACTCGAAGTAGGTCTCGATGATGTGCATGCGGGGCTCGACCGTCGGTACGACGTTCTCGGGGGGCTCGGGGGTCAGCACGGCCTCACGTCCTCGGAGTCGCGGTGGGCGCCGCTGCCGCCTCCGCCGAGCCGCAGGGCGTGGCGGAGGTCGATCGCGGCGTGGTAGGGGCGCGTGTGCGCGTGGTTGTAGGCCAGTTCGTGGAGGAGTCGGCGCAGGTAGAGCAGCCGTCGGAGCGGTCCGTGGGACGCGGGGCCGAGCAGCAGTTCGCGCACGCGGTCCCGCCAGTGGTCCGCGACCGCGAACACCCGGTGCAGCTCGCCCTGTTGGGCCGGGGAGAGGTGCGGAGCACCGTCGAGCGAACCGACCATGGTCTCCAGGGAGTCGACACCCAGCCGGTTCGCGGCCTCGAACGCCGCCTCGTCCGCCGCGAAGTACTCCAGACCGCGCTGCAACGCCACGATGTCCTCGAGCGGCGACTGCGCGGCCCAGCCCGGCGCGGTGGGAGCGGTGCTCGGGGTGGAGAGATCGATCAGGGCGGGCGGGTTCCACAGCAGGTGGGACAGGTGCAGGTCACCGTGGCAGGGGCCGCCGCCGGGCCAGGAGTCGCCTGCTCGCGCCAACTCTGTTCGCAGCGCGGCAACGTCGTCCTCCAGCGCTTTGAAGGCGCCCCGCACCACCCGTGCGGGCAGCGCCGGATCAGCGGTGGTGCGGTCGTGCAGGTCCGCGAGACGCCGCTCCGCCTGTGCCAGCCGTTCGGCGGCCGGATAGGCGGGCTGCGGCGACCCGTCGCCGAGGCGGTCGGCGAGATCCGCGTGGAAGCCGCGCAGGAAACGCCCCGCCTCCCGCAACTGCCGTTCCAGCGGCAGCAGATGGCGCCGCGCCACCGTCTCCGGTGAATCATGGGTGAGCAGGCGCGACAGGGCGGGCCACAGGGAGCGCAGGTTCTGCCGCAGGGGTACGTCGATGCCGTCGCCCGGCGCGTAACGGTAGACGACGCCCAGCGGGTGGCGTGTCCCCGACGCGGGGTCGGTGTACGCGTAGTCGCCCGCCCACTCCGGGGTGCGCCCCGTGCCGTTCATGAGCCGCAGCAGGTCGGGCTCGCGGACGTCGTCGTCGAGGCTGCGGTACGTCTTGTGGATGTGCGGCAGGCCTCCGATCTCCACGAGGGACAGCGCGTTGGACGACCAGCCCTGCTCGAAGGGGAGCGGCCGTACCTCGGGCAAGGAGCCGGCCAGGGCGCCGCCCGCGCCGCGGAACTCCACGGTGCCGCCGCGCTCCGTGCGCAGCGTCGCGCCCGTCAGCGTCCTGAGGACCGCGTCCGTATGGAACTCCTCGACGGCGTGGGCCTCCCTGGGCCCGCCCCCCTCGTGCCGCCCGCCCCGGATGTCCACCGGCACGAAGAACCGCCGGCCCGACGCGGGCCCGCCGACCGCGGCCACGACCAGCAGTACCGCCGCGGAGCCGAGCACGGCGTGGTCGACGCGCTCGTACCGGTCGGCCTTGCGCCCGTCCTCGGACATCCACGGCGCCGACCGCAGCAGCGCGTCCAGCTCCTCGTCCCGGATCACTGACATCAACTCCCTGTCATCTCGTACGCGTTGACGCCGCGCCGCCACACGGCCAGGGCCAGCAGCAGCGACAGGGCCGTCACCACGGGCAGCCATCCCAGGAGCGCCGTGTCGCCGGAGAGGAGATAGACGGCCGGGACGTACGACGTGAAGGCGAACGGCAGCACCCAGGTCAGCAGCGCGCGCAGCGACGCGTGGTAGATGTCCAGGGGGTACGCCGCGAACTCCGACACCTGGCTCGCCGCGTACAGCGCGGGCAGGCTCGTCACCGTCCAGAACGACAGGGACGCGAAGAACAGCTTCACCGCCGTGTGGATCAGCGCCCCGCACAGCACGAGCAGCGGGGCCAGCGCCCACTGCGTGGCCGTGAGGTCCAGGTCGAGCGACGTACCCGCGTACGTCACGAGGGCCGCGCCGACGACCAGCTCGCCCAGCGCGTCGGGGTGGAAGAAGCGCTCGGAGAGCAGCGAGAAGAGCGGGTTCACCGGGCGGATCAGATAGCGGTAGAACTCGCCGCGCTGCACCAGCTTGCGGCCCAGCTCCCACAGCTGGTCGGTGAAGAGGTGGTCGAGGCCGCGCGGCAGCAGCGAGAAACCCAGCAGGAACAGGACCTCGTGGTACGACCAGCCGCCGACGGCCGGCACCTGCCGGAAGACCAGACCGACCACCGCCGTCTGGACGCCGACCCGGACCAGGAAGGCCCCGGCGCCGAGCGCGAAGTCGAGCCGGTACGCGGCGAGCCGTTGCAGGCCGACCCCGCCGAGGAACCAGGAGAGCCTGACGTACCAGAGCGCCGTGCCGAGACGTGTGCGCGTCATCCGCCGAGCACCTCGAGACGCCCGAGCGCGGCCCGCCACAGCACCGCGCACAGCACGGACAGGCCGGCCACCCAGCCCGCCTGCTGGGCCAGCACGGCGACGGCCCCTCCCGCCCCGTCGTACCGGCCGAGGAGCAGCGTCAGCGGGCCGTCGACCATCCCGCGGAACGGCAGGGCGTGGGCGACCGCCGCCAGCGGACCCGGCATCAGCGCGATCGGCACCAGCTGTCCGGCGAAGAAGGCCACGACGCTCTGCTTCACCATCCGCACGCCCCACGTGTTCGTGGTGACGAAGCCCGTCATGCCGGTCAGCAGGTTCACGCAGAACGCGATGAGCACGGACAGTGCGGTGGACACGGCGAAGAGCGCGGCGTCCACGGGACGGGGCGTTGTCAGCGGGACGAGGAACGAGAAGAGCACCAGGACCGGCACGCCCACCAGGACGGCGTTGGCCGCGACCACCGGCAGGCACGCGAAGAGCCGCACCAGCGGATAGCTGACCGGACGCACCAGCATCACGGCCACGTCCCCGCGGTAGACCTCCGCGGCCACCTCGTCGTCGACCCGGTTGGCGTGCAGGATCTGCAGCACCTGCGCCACCAGCAGGTAGGTGGTGATGCCCGCCGGAGTGAAGCCTCCCGGGCCCGTGCCGCCGTCCGGCGATCCGGCGTACACCGCGCGCCACAGGAACACGGTGACCGCGGCGCCCGCGGCGGCGGTGACACCCGTGACGACGAACATCGAGCGGTACTGGAGCAGGGACTGGAGTCCGCCGGTGGCGAAGGGGACGTAGCGCCCCGCACGTACGTTCATGAGTGACCGCCGACGGGCGTGGGCGCCCGGCCGTAGATCTGCCGCAGCACCTCCTCCAGGTCCGGCTCCGGGGCGTAGCAGTCCACCAGGTCGAAGTGGTCCAGGAGGAACGCGAGCACCTGGCGCGAGGCGAAGAGGTTCGCCGGATAGTCGACGCGGACGCGCCCGCCGTCCTCGGTGGCCGCCCGCACACCGGGCAGGCCGCGCTCGATCAGGGCGAGGGCGTCGTGCGGCGCCGGGCCGCCCCGGTGGTCGAAGCTCACCGAGCGGTCCTCGGCCGTGCGCAGCAGGTCCTGGATGGAGCCCTGGTGGACGACCCTGCCGTGGTCGACGACCAGCGCGCTGTCGCAGATCGCGGCGATGTCGGCGATGTCGTGGCTGGTGAGCACGACGGTCGTGCCGAGCTCCCGGTGCGCGCGGTTGACCAGGTCGCGCACCGCCGTCTTGAGGACCATGTCGAGGCCGATGGTCGGCTCGTCCCAGAAGACGACGGCCGGGTCGTGCAGCAGGCTCGCGGCGATCTCCGCGCGCATCCGCTGACCCAGGCTGAGCTGGCGCACGGGCGTGGTGCCGAGGGCGTCGATGTCGAGGAGTTCGCGGTAGAGCGCGAGATTGCGGTGGTAGACCCCGTCGGGGATGTCGTAGACGCGGCGCAGGATGCGGAACGAGTCGGGCACCGACAGGTCCCACCACAGCTGGCTGCGCTGCCCGAAGACGACACCGATGGAGCGGGCGTTCCGCCGCCGCTCACGGTACGGCTCGATGCCCGCGACCAGGCAGCGGCCCGACGTCGGCGTCATGATGCCGGTGAGCATCTTGACGGTGGTGGACTTGCCGGCCCCGTTGGCGCCGATGTACGCGGTCTTCGAACCGGCGGGGATCTCGAAGGAGACGCCGTCCACGGCGCGCACGGTGTGGTACTCGCGGGTGAGGAGCGTGGCCAGACTGCCCAGCAGCCCGGGTCTGCGCTCCGCGACGCGGAACTCCTTGGTGAGGTTCTCCGCGACGATCACGCCACCACCACCTGTTCGACGGCCCGCCCAACGGCCTGCTCGACGGCTTGTTCCAACAGGGCGACGCCCTCGTCGAGTTGTGTCTCGTCGAGCGTGAACGGCGGCGCGAGGCGGATGATGTGTCCGCCGAACGCCGTGCGCAGTCCCAGGTCGAGTGCGGCGGAGTGCACCGCGTGGGCGAGCTCCGGCGCGGGGGTGCGGCTCTCCCGGTCGGTGACGAACTCCAGGCCGTACAGGAGCCCGAGCCCTCGTACGTCGCCGATCTGCTCGTACCGCGAGTGCAGGGTCGCGAGCCTGTCGCCGAGCAACTCGCCCAGCACACGCGCGCGTTCGGTCAGCTCGTCGCGTTCGATGACGCCGAGCGTGGCGTGCGCCGCCGCGATGCCCAGGGGATTGCTCGCGTACGTCGACGCATACGAACCGGCCGTGGCCGCCTCGGGGGAGCGCAGCAGCTCCGCGCGCCCGGCGAGCACCGCGAAGGGGAAGCCGTTCGCCATGCCCTTGGAGAGGACGACCAGGTCCGGTTCGACTCCGACGAGCTCGGAGGCGAGGAAGGCGCCGGTGCGGCCGCCGCCGGTCAGGACCTCGTCCGCGACGAGCAGCACACCGTTCGCGCGGCAGGCCTCCGTGATCCGCTCCCAGTAGCCGGGCGGCGGCACGACGACGCCGGCCGCGCCCTGTACCGGTTCAAAGACCAGCGCGGCGACGTTCGGCTTCTCGGCGATGTGCTTGCGCACGAGCGAGGCGCACCGCACCTCGCACGTCGGATGGGTCAGCTCCAGCGGGCAGCGGTAGCAGTTGGGGGCGTAGCCGAGGACGCTGTTCCCGGCGAACGCCTGGTTCCCGATGTCCCAGTGGACCAGCATGCGGGCGCCCATGGTCTTGCCGTGGAAGCCGTGGCGCAGCGCCCCGATCCGGTTGCGGCCCGCGGGCGCGGTCGCCTGCACCACGCGCAGGGCCGCCTCGACGGCCTCGGCACCGGTGGAGAAGAGCGCGTAGGTGTCGAGGTGGGCGGGGAGCAGCCTGGCGAGCTGTTCGAGCAGCGCGGCGCGTTCGGGTGTCGCGGCGTCGTGCACGTTCCACAGCCGTCCGGCCTGCGCCGTGAGCGCCTCGACGACCTCCGGATGGCAGTGGCCGAGGGACTGGGTCAGTGTGCCGGCGGCGAAGTCCAGGTACTGGTTGCCGTCGAGGTCGGTGAGGAGCGCGCCCGAGCCCTCGGTGAAGACGCGCTTCCCGGCGGCGGTCTCCTCCGAGGCGCCGGGTGCGAGATGCCGGGCTTCCCGGTCGAGCCGTGCGCGCTGGCGGTGACCTGTCACTGCTGCCCCCACTCCCGTCGATGTGCGGCGTGCGCTGTGCGCGGTGCGTGATGCCGGTGAACTGTCCGGATCGGCACCGAAGTTGAGCGGTGGGACCGGCGATGCGCACCGAGTCAAACAAAGCCGCCCCACGGTTGGCAAGAGCTTGCTGAAACTTTCAGGGAGCTCTTGCGGCCGTGGGTCCGACTCTGCTTGAGTCGAGACCTCGCAAGCGAGGAGGGACCCGTGAGAACGCATCCCCAGGCCGCCCCGCCCCGCGGACGGCTTCCTTGAAAGCCCTGGTGCTGGCCGGCGGAACGGGCAGCAGGCTGCGCCCCTTCACCGACACCGGCGCCAAGCAACTGCTGCCCATCGCCAACAAACCCGTGCTCTTCTACGGCCTCGAAGCCATCGCAGCGGCCGGCGTCCGGGAAGCCGGGATCGTCGTCGGCCGGCGCGGCGCGGAGGTACGCGAGGCCGTCGGGGACGGCAGCGCCTTCGGCCTGTGCGTGAGCTACCTCCAGCAGGAGCGGCCACTCGGCCTCGCCCACGCGGTGCTGATCGCGCGGGAGTTCCTCGGCGACGACGACTTCCTGCTCTATCTCGGCGACAACTACCTTCAGGACGGCCTCACCGGCTTCGCGGAACGGGCCGCCGCCCAGCCGGGCGCCGCCCGCCTCCTCCTCACACCGGTCGCCGATCCGACGGCGTTCGGCGTCGCCGAACTCGACGCCCACGGCGACGTCGTGGGTCTGGAGGAGAAACCCGAACGGCCGCGCAGCGACCTCGCCCTGATCGGCGTCTACGCCTTCGGCAAGGACATCCACGAAGCGGTCCGGGCGATCAGACCCTCGGTGCGCGGCGAGCTGGAGATCACCGACGCCGTGCAGTGGCTGCTCGACCGCGGGCTGCGGGTGCGCGCGGAGACCACCACCCGGCCCTGGCGCGACACCGGCAGCGTCGACGACCTCCTGGAGGTCAACCGCCAGGTCCTCGACGGCATCGAGGGCCGCGTCGACGGCAAGGTCGATCCGGACAGCACCGTGCTCGGCCGGGTCCGCCTGGCCGAGGGCGCCGTGGTGCGCGGCTCGCGCATCGTCGGCCCCGCGGTGATCGGCGCGGGCACCGTCATCAGCAACTCCAGCATCGGCCCGTACACCGCCATCGCCGAGGACTGCCGGATCGAGGACAGCGCCATCGCCCACTCCGTGCTGCTGCGCGGCGCGGACGTGGAGGGCGCCTCCCGCATCGAGTCCTCGCTCATCGGTCGCGGCGCCGTCGTGGCCCCCGCCCCGCGACTGCCCCAGGCCCACCGACTCGTCATCGGCGACCACAGCAAGGTGCAATTGACCTCATGAACCACGTCGACCCCCCGGGCCGCCGCGCCCGCCGCATCCTTGTCACGGGCGGCGCCGGTTTCATCGGCTCCGCGTACGTGCGGTCGCTCCTCGGCCCCACGGGACCGCCCGGCACCGAAGTGACCGTGCTCGACAAGCTCACCTACGCGGGCAGCGTCAACCGTCTCGACCACGTGCGCTCCCACCCCGGGTTCACCTTCGTGCGCGGCGACGTCTGCGACACCCGGCTCGTCGGCGAACTGGCCGCGCACCACGGCCAAGTGGTGCACTTCGCCGCCGAGTCGCACGTCGACCGCTCGATCGCCGACGGCTCCGCCTTCACGCGCACCAATGTGCTCGGCACCCAGACGCTCCTCGACGCCGCGCTCCGGCACGGCGTCGCGACCTTCGTCCACGTCTCCACCGACGAGGTGTACGGATCCGTCCCGCACGGCGCGGCCACCGAGGAGGACCCGCTGCGGCCCAACTCCCCGTACGCGGCGTCCAAGGCCGCCTCGGACCTGGTGGCCCTGGCCCAGCACCGCACCCACGGCCTGGACGTCCGCGTCACCCGCTGCTCCAACAACTTCGGCCCGCACCAGCACCCGGAGAAACTCATCCCGCGCTTCCTGACGGCACTCCTCGACGGGGAGAACGTCCCGGTCTACGGCGACGGGCTGCAAGTACGGGACTGGCTGCACCTGGACGACCACATCCAGGGGCTCGAACTGGTCCGCACCCGGGGACGGGCGGGGGAGATCTACAACATCGGCGGCGGCACCTCCCTCACCAACCTGGAGCTGACCGAGCGGCTGCTCGCCCTGTGCGGCGCCGACGCCGGACGCATCACGCACGTCACGGACCGCAAGGGACACGACCGCAGGTACGCCGTGGACCACACGAAGATCAGCACCGAGCTCGGCTACCGGCCGTGCACCGACTTCGACGCGGCGCTCGCCGAGACGGCCCGCTGGTACCGGCACAACCGCTCGTGGTGGCAGCCGTTCGTCACGGCGGCGTGAGCACCTGTGTCAGATGCGGGTCTACTCCTTGCGCCCGGACCCCGTCGAGCCCCGCACCACCAGCTCGGGCATGAAGACGAACTCGCCGTGCGGCGCCGGTGTCCCGCCGATCTCCTCGAGCAGCGCGCGGACCGCCGCCTGGCCCATGGCCTGCACGGGCTGGCGGATCGTGGTCAGCGGCGGATCGGTGAACGCGATGAGCGGCGAGTCGTCGAAGCCGACGACCGAGATGTCCCGCGGCACGCTGAGGCCCAGGTCGCGGGCGGCCCGGATGGCGCCGAGCGCCATCATGTCGCTGGCGCACACGACGGCGGTGCAGCCCCGGTTGATGAGGGTGGTGGCCGCTGCCTGGCCGCCCTCCAGGGTGTAGAGGGAGTGCTGGACGAGTTCCTCCGACGCCTCGTCGTCGAGGCCGAGGCGCTCCAGGAGTCCGAGCCGGAAGCCCTCGATCTTGCGCACCACGGGCACGAACCGCTTCGGGCCGACCGCGAGGCCGATGCGGGTGTGGCCGAGCGAGGCCAGATGTGTGACGGCGAGGCGCACGGCGGCGCGGTCGTCGGTGGAGACGAAGGGGGCCGCCACGTCCGGCGAGAAGCCGTTGACGAGGACATAGGGGACGCCCTGGGCGCGCAGCACCTCGTACCGCTCCATGTCGGCGGTGGTGTCGGCGTGCAGGCCGGAGACGAAGATGATGCCGCTGACACCGCGGTCCACGAGCATCTCGGTGAGTTCGTCCTCGGTGGAGCCGCCCGGCGTCTGCGTCGCGAGGACCGGCGTGTACCCCTGGCGGGTCAGGGCCTGCGCGATGACCTGCGCGAACGCGGGGAAGATCGGGTTGTCCAGCTCGGGTGTGATGAGGCCGATGAGTCCGGCGCTGCGCCGGCGCAGCCGCACCGGGCGTTCGTACCCGAGCACGTCGAGGGCGGCGAGCACCGCCTCGCGGGTGCCGACGGCCACCCCGGGCTTGCCGTTGAGGACGCGGCTCACGGTGGCTTCACTGACCCCCGCGTGGGCTGCGATGTCGACAAGCCGTGCGGTCATGGCACTGGACTGTACCTGTCATCGGGGTGATTGCACACTGCCCGTGAATGTTCGTGGAAGCTTGCGGAAAGAGCTGTCTTGCAAGAGTCTTGCAGTCGCCTTCATCGCCCCCGGCGCCGCTCTTCCTCCGCGCCCGCACCGATGCCAGGCTCCCCGCGGCCCTGTCAAGCGCGATACGGGGAACGGTAAGGACACACAGATGTAACGATCGGCGGTCCTTGCAGAAATTTACCGCAAGCTCTTTCGGCAACATTCCAACGCTGTTACGTTCCTGGCAACCCGGCGCCGCCGTCCAGAGCGGCCAGCAGGAGGCACCTCTTCGTCTCCCCGTGATTCCGGGATCAGTTGAAGGAGTTCACATGCGGCGTGGCATTGCGGCCACCGGGCTGATCGCGGCCCTGGCCATGACAGCGGCAGCGTGCGGGGGCGACGACGAAGGCAGCGGCGGGAGCAAGGGCGGGAAGCTCTCCGGCACCGTCACCTTCTGGGACACCTCGAACGACGCCGAGAAGGGCGCGTACGAAAAGATCGCCAAGGGCTTCGAGAAGCTGCACCCGGACGTCAAGGTCAACTATGTGAACGTCCCCTTCGGCGAGGCCAACGCCAAGTTCAAGAACGCCGCGGGCGGCAACTCCGGCGCCCCCGACGTGATGCGCACCGAGGTCGCCTGGACCCAGGACTTCGCCTCGCTCGGCTACCTCGCCCCGCTCGACGACACCGTCGCGCTCGACAAGGCGGACGACTACCTCCCGCAGGCCGCGGCGAGCACGAAGTTCAAGGGCAAGACGTACGCCGCTCCGCAGACCATCGATACCCTCGCGCTCTTCTACAACAAGAAGATGCTCAAGGCCTCCGGCGTCGACGTGCCGAAGTCCTTCGACGAGGTGAAGTCCGCCGCGAAGAAGATCAAGTCGAAGTCCGGCAAGACCGGCCTGTACCTGCGCGGCGACGACCCGTACTACTACCTCCCGTACCTCTACGGCGAGGGCGGTGACCTCCTCGACACCAAGAGCAAGAAGGTCACCGTCGACGACCCCGAGGGCGCGAAGGCCTTCTCGGTGATGAAGGACCTGGTCGACTCCAAGGCGGCTGTCACCGACGCGAGCGACGGCTACAACAACCAGCTCAACGCCTTCAAGGACGGCGACGTCGCCATGGCGCTCGACGGCCCCTGGTCGATCGAGGGTGCCCTGCAGGGCAAGCAGTTCAAGGGCGACAAGGGCAACCTCGGCGTCGCCCCCGCCCCGGCCGGCAGCAAGCGCCAGGGCGCCCCGCAGGGCGGCTGGAACCTCGCCGCCTACGCCGGCTCCGGCAACCTCGACGCCGCCTACGAGTTCATCAAGTACATGAGCTCCGCCAAGGTGCAGCAGCAGACCACCGAGCAGCTCAGCCTGCTGCCGACCCGCACCTCCGTCTACGACGTGAAGTCCGTCAAGGACAACCAGATGGTGCAGTTCTTCAAGCCCGCCGTCGCCAAGTCCGTGCAGCGACCGTGGATTCCCGAGGCCAACGCGCTCTTCGAGCCGATCCGCCTGCAGCTGGAGAAGGTCCTCAGCGGCAAGTCGTCCCCCGAGAAGGGCGCCGAGGGCATCGGTGACGCCTACCGCAAGCTCCTCAAGGACTACAAGTAAGAAGAGGGAGGGCTGACCGACCCATGGCTGTCGAGACCGGCCAGTCGGTGGTGAGGGCCGCGGATGCCGAGAGCATCCGCGGCCGCGGCCACCGGCCCGGCAAGAATCCGGGGCGGCTGCGCAGGACGTTCGCCACCCACTGGTACGCGTGGGCCATGGTCGCCCCCGTGGTGACCGTGATCGGCGTGATCGTCGGCTACCCGCTGGTGCGCGGCATGTATCTGTCGACGACCAACGCCAACGAGGCGAACGTCGAGCGGCACATCGGTGTCAACGACATCCCCGCCACGTACGAGTCCGTCGGGCTCGACAACTACCAGGCGATCCTCTCCGACGGCGTCTTCTGGGACCGCCTCACCTGGACCGTGGTGTGGACCGTCTCCTGCGTCGCGCTGTCCTTCGCGCTCGGTCTCGCGCTCGCCACCATGCTCAACCGCAAGCTGGCGGGGCGCACCTTCTACCGGATGGCGCTGATCCTGCCGTGGGCGGTGCCCGCCTTCGTCTCCGTCTTCACCTGGCGCCTGCTCTTCAACGAGAAGAAGGGCCTCCTCAACAAGCTCCTCGCGGGCGGCGGCATCGACGCGATCCCGTGGCTCAACGACCCGACCTGGGCGAAGATCTCCGTGATCACCGTCAACGTCTGGCTCGGCGTGCCGTTCATGCTGGTCGCCATGCTCGGCGGGCTGCAGTCCATCCCGGGCGAGCTGTACGAGGCGGCCGAGATGGACGGCGCCAACGCCTGGCAGCGGTTCCGCCACATCACCCTGCCGGGCCTGCGGACCGTCGCCAGCACGGTCATCCTGATCAGCGGCATCTGGACGTTCAACATGTTCCCGGTGATCTTCCTGCTCACCAGGGGAGGACCCGGAGACGCCACCGAGATCCTGGTGACGTACGCCTACCGGCTCTCGTTCGTCGTCAGCCCACGCGACTTCGCGGGCTCCGCGGCCTGGGGCGTCCTCATCCTCGCCCTCCTTTCGATCATCGCGGTGGCCTACCGCCGCGCGCTGCGCAAGCAAGGAGAGGTCTGGTGACCACCGTGGAAACGAAGGAAACGGCCCCGGCGACGACCGCCCCGGAGAAGAAGCGCAGGCCCCGGGGGCGCGAAGAGCGCGGCCCGCTCGCCTCGGTCGCCCTGCACGTGACGCTGCTGCTCGCCAGCGCCATCGCGGTCCTGCCGCCCCTGTGGCTCCTGGTCACGTCGTTCAAGCCGCAGAGCGAGGCCTTCTCCACCGACCTGGTGAAGGACTTCACGTTCGGCAACTACGACCACGTCCTCAACGACACCGAGTTCCCGAACTGGCTCCTCAACTCCCTCGTCGTGGTCGGCCTGACCACGGTGATCGGCGTCTTCATCGCGGCGACGACCGGGTACGCGGTGAGCCGCTTCAAGTTCCCCGGCATGCGGCCGCTGATGTGGCTGCTCCTCATCACCCAGATGTTCCCCGTCGCGGTGCTCATCGTGCCGCTGTACAACCTGCTCGCCAGTCTCGGGCTGCTCAACCAGCCCGTCGGCCTCGTCGTCACCTACCTGACGATCGCCGTGCCGTTCTGCGCCTGGATGATGAAGGGGTACTTCGACACCATCCCGGTCGAGATCGACGAGGCGGGACGGGTGGACGGACTCAACCCGTTCGGCACCTTCTGGCGGCTCATCGTGCCGCTCGCCAAGCCCGGCCTCGCCGTCACCGGGTTCTACAGCTTCATCACCGGCTGGGCCGAGGTCGCCTACGCGTCCGCGTTCATGACCGGCGAGGAGAACCTCACGCTCGCCGGCGGCCTGCAGACCTTCGTCAACCAGTACACCAGCGACTGGGGTTCGCTGACGGCGGCCGCGGTGATCGTGGCGGTGCCCGCCGCGGTGATCTTCGGCTTCGCACAGCGCCACCTGGTCTCCGGTCTGACGGCGGGCGCGACGAAGTCCTGAGGCGTCCGGCCGCACTCCTACCGCACAGTGCGCACGCCACGTCGGCGGCGCCGGGCCGACACCGTCCGGCGCCGCCCCCACCACACTCGATCCCCAGGGAAGACATGACCCAGCATCTCGCTGCCCCTGCCGCCCCCACCACCGAGACGCGCACGGACTGGTGGCGCGACGCGGTGATCTACCAGGTGTATCCGCGCAGCTTCGCCGACGGCAACGGCGACGGCATGGGCGACCTGGAGGGCATCCGCAGCCGGCTGCCGTACCTCAGGGACCTCGGCGTCGACGCCGTCTGGCTCAGCCCGTTCTACGCCTCGCCGCAGGCCGACGCCGGATACGACGTCGCCGACTACCGTGCCATCGACCCGATGTTCGGCAGCCTCCTCGACGCCGACGCGGTCATCCGCGACGCCCACGAGCTCGGCCTGCGCATCATCGTGGACCTGGTGCCCAACCACTCCTCCGACCGCCACGACTGGTTCCGCCGCGCCCTGAGCGAGGGCCCCGGATCGCCGCTCCGCGAGCGCTACCACTTCCGCCCCGGCAAGGGCGCCGACGGCGAACTCCCGCCCAACGACTGGGAGTCCATCTTCGGCGGCCCCGCCTGGACCCGGGTGCCCGACGGCGAGTGGTACCTCCACCTCTTCGCTCCCGAGCAGCCCGACTTCAACTGGGAACACCCCGCAGTCCAGGACGAGTTCCGCTCCATCCTGCGGTTCTGGCTCGACATGGGCGTCGACGGCTTCCGCGTCGACGTGGCCCACGGACTGGTCAAGCAGGCCGGCCTCCCCGACATCGGCCGCCACGACCAGCTCAAGCTGCTCGGCAACGACACCATGCCGTTCTTCGACCAGGACGGCGTGCACGAGATCTACCGCAGCTGGCGGCAGGTTCTGGAGGAGTACGCCGGAAACGAACTGGGGCCCGGAGGGCCTTCCTCAGAAGGGCGGCGGCGGGAGACGGGTGGGCGGATCCTCGTCGCCGAGGCGTGGACGCCGACCGTCGAGCGGGCCGCTCAGTACGTCAGGCCCGACGAGATGCACCAGGCCTTCAACTTCCAGTACCTCGGCACCTCCTGGGACGCCGCCGAGCTGCGCGAGGTCATCGACGTGTCGCTGGCCGCGATGGGACCCGTGGGCGCCCCCGCCACCTGGGTCCTCTCGAACCACGACGTGACCCGGCACGCCACCCGCCTCGCCAACCCGCCCGGCCTCGGCACCCAGCTGCGCACCCCCGGCGACCGCGAGCTCGGCCTGCGCCGCGCCCGCGCGGCGACGCTGCTGATGCTGGCGCTGCCCGGCTCCGCCTACCTGTACCAGGGCGAGGAGCTCGGCCTGCCCGACGTCACCGACCTGCCCGACGAGGTGCGCCAGGACCCGTCGTTCCTCCGCGCCGCGGGACAGGACGGCTTCCGGGACGGCTGCCGGGTGCCCATCCCGTGGACGACGGAAGGCTCGTCGTACGGCTTCGGCACGGGCGGCAGCTGGCTTCCGCAGCCCGAGGGCTGGGGTGAGCTGAGCGTGCAGGCGCAGACCGGCGACCCCGGCTCGACCCTGGAGCTCTACCGCAGCGCGCTCGCCGTGCGCCGCGCGGAGGCCGGGCTCGGCGCGGGCGGCACCGTCGAGTGGCTCGACGCCCCCGACGGCGTGCTCGCCTTCGCCCGCGAGGGCTTCGTGTGCACCGTGAACACCACCGCCGAGACGGTCAGGATCCCGGCTCCGGGCCGCGTCCTGCTCGGCAGCGAGGAGGCGGAGGTGTCGGACGGAACCGTGCACCTGCCCGCCGACACCACCGTCTGGTGGGCGGTGTGACGCTGCCCTCCGCGCCGCGGGACGCCCACCGGGGCGCCCCGCGGCTCCTGGACATCGCGGCCCAGGCCGGCGTCAGCGAGGCCACCGCGAGCCGGGTCCTGAACGGCAAGGCGGGGGTCGCGAACGGCACCAGGCGCAGAGTCCTCGCCGCCCTCGACGTCCTCGGCTACGAACGCCCCACCCGCCTGAAACGACGCAGCGCCGGACTCGTCGGCCTGGTCATCCCCGAGCTGACCAACCCGATCTTCCCCGCCTTCGCGCAGGTCATCGAGCAGGTCCTGGCAGGACACGGCTACACCCCGATGCTCTGTACGCAGATGCCGGGCGGCGCCACCGAGGACGAGCTCGTCGAACAGTTGGAGGACCGCGGGGTCAGCGGCATCATCTTCCTGTCGGGCCTGCACGCCGACATGACGGCCGACACCGCCCGCTACCGCGAACTGGCGCACCGCAAAGTGCCCTTCGTCCTCGTCAACGGCTACAACGAGGACATCCCGGTCTCCTTCGTCTCGCCCGACGACCGCTCCGCGGTGCGCATGGCCGTACGCCACCTCGTCGACCTCGGGCACGAGCGGATAGGCCTGGCCATCGGACCGACCCGGTACGTGCCCTCGCGCCGCAAGGCGGAGGGGTTCACGGCGGCCCTGCACGGCATGCTCGGGCTGCCGCGGGCGGAGGCCGAACGCCTCGTGCAGCGCACACTGTTCACGGTCGAGGGCGGGCAGGCCGCGGCCGGTGCCCTGCTCGACCTCGGATGCACGGCGATGGTGTGCGGCAGCGACCTGATGGCGCTCGGTGCCGTCCGGACCGTGCGCGAACGCGGCCTCACCGTGCCCGGCGACGTCTCCGTCGTCGGCTTCGACGACTCCCAGCTCATCGCCTTCACCGACCCGCCGCTGACCACCGTGCGCCAGCCGGTGCAGGCCATGGCGACCGCCGCCGTGGGCGCGCTCCTGGAGGAGATCGACGGAAACCCCGTGCAGCGCACGGAGTTCGTGTTCCAGCCGGAGCTGGTCGTGCGCGGTTCGACCGGAGTGTGTCCAGAGGGTTGACCCCATGCGGGGGGCGCCATACGGTCCAACCCGCAACAACTTGTGCGGACTTGCTGCAAGGACTTGCTAAGAGGGGTTCTCGCTCGAGGAAGCACTTGCTGAAGGTTCTCCCTACGTGCAGGAGGTACCCCATGACCGGCCGGACCACGAAGAGCCGCAGACCCGTCGCGACCGCGCTCGCCCTCATGGCGGGTCTCGCGGGCAGTGTCGTCGCCGGAGCCCCTGCGGCGCAGGCAGCCCCGCCCGGCGGCAAGGACGTCACCGCCGTCCTCTTCGAGTGGAACTTCAAGTCCGTCGCCAAGGCCTGTACGGACCGGCTCGGCCCGGACGGTTACGGGTACGTGCAGGTGTCGCCGCCCCAGGAGCGCCTCCAGGGGGACGCCTGGTGGGCCGCGTACCAGCCGGTCAGCTACAGGATCGACACCCGGCTCGGCGACCGCGCCGCGTTCAAGAGCATGGTCGACACCTGTCACGCGGCCGGTGTGAAGGTCGTCGCCGACGCGGTGATCAACCACATGACCAATGCGTCCGGTACCGGCTCGGCGGGCTCCCGCTTCACCAAGTACGACTACCCGGGCACGTACTCGTCCGCCGACATGGACGACTGCAAGACCCCCATCAGCAACTACCAGGACCGCTGGAACGTCCAGCACTGCGAGCTGGGAGGCCTCGCCGACCTCGACACGGGTGAGAACTACGTGCGCGGCCGCATCGCCACGTACCTCAACGACCTCCTGTCGCTCGGCGTCGACGGCTTCCGCATCGACGCGGCCAAGCACATCCCCGTCGACGACCTGAAGAACATCAAGTCGCGGCTGAGCAACCCGGGCGTCCACTGGAAGCAGGAGACGCTGTTCGGGGCCGGTGAGCCCGTCTCCCCGAGCGAGTACACCGCGACCGGCGACCCGCAGGAGTTCCGGTACGCCTGGGACCTCAAGCGCGTCTTCAACAGCGAGAAGCTCGCCTACCTGAAGAACTACGGCGAGGGCTGGGGCTACATGCCGGGCGGCACCAGCTCCGTGTTCGTCACCAACCACGACACCGAGCGCCACGGCCAGACCCTCAACTACAAGGACGGTGCCAACTACACCCTCGCGCACGTCTTCATGCTGGCCTGGCCCTATGGCTCTCCCGACGTCCACTCCGGCTACGAGTTCAGCAGCAACGACGCCGGTTCGCCCAACGGCGGCCAGGTGAAGACCTGTTACAGCGACGGCTGGAAGTGCCAGCACGCCTGGCCGGAGATCCGCGGGATGGTCAAGTTCCGCAACACCGCGCGCGGCGCGTCCGTCACCAACTGGTGGGACAACGGCAACAACACCATCGCCTTCGGCCGCGGCGACAAGGCGTACGTCGTCATCAACCACGAAGGGTCCACCGTCAACCGCACCTTCCAGACCTCCCTGGCGGCGGGCACGTACTGCGACGTGCAGAGCGGCAGGCGCGTCAGCGTGAACGGCTCGGGACAGTTCACGGCGTCCGTCGCCCCGAACACGGCCCTCGCACTGCACACCGGGGCCAAGAACTGCTGACCGGCTTCCCCGAGGGCCGGCCTCCCGGGGCCGGCCCCCCAAGACCGGCCGCCCGGCCCATCCGTGTCCCCGCTGCCGGGCGGCCGCACCACCTTCCCCAGCACTGAAGGAGTAACCGCCGTGACCGGCTCCCCGCGCCGCGCCGCCGTGACCGTGGCCCTCGCCCTGCTCGCCGCCACCGTGCCCCTGGCGGCGACGGCGACCGCCGTACCGACGGCGCCCTCGGCGCCGTCCGCCGCGGCCGAGCAGGCCGACCCGCTCGACCTGTCGACGTCGCGGGCCCAGTGGATCGACAGGAACACCGTCGCCTGGGACCGGGGCACGGGGACCCGCCACGAGCTCCTGTACGCACCCCACGGCGGCCTCACGGTCGAGAACGGCGACATCGGGGGAGCGGCGCACCGGCTGCGCCTCACCCCGGCGGACGGCGGCGGCCTCACCGACGCGCAGAAAGCCAAGTTCCCGCACCTCAAGGGCTACGCCGCCTTCACCGTCGATCCCCGCGACCGTCACCTCGCCCGCACCGCCCTCACCGGCCGGCTCGTCGCCACCGCCCGGTCCGCCGACGGCACCCTGCGCTCCGCGACCGGCGTACAGATCCAGGGCGTCCTCGACGACCTGTACGGCCCGGCCGCCACCAGGGCCGCCCTCGGCCCCCGCTTCGCGCACGGCCGCGTCACTCTCGACGTCTGGGCCCCCACCGCCCAGAAGGTCTCCCTCGACATCGGCGGTCGCACGGTGAGGATGCACCGGGACCGCGCCTCCGGCGTCTGGTCGGCGACCGGGCCCGGCAGCTGGTCGGGCAAGGCCTACCGGTACGTCGTGAAGGTGTGGGCGCCGAGCGTCCGCAAGGTCGTCACCAACAAGGTCACCGACCCCTACTCCACCGCGCTCACCACCGACTCCGAACACAGCCTCGCCGTGGACCTCACCGCCCCGGAGCTCGCCCCCAAGGGCTGGGCCGGGCTGCGCAAGCCGAAAGCGACCCCCCTGCGTGACGCGCAGATCCAGGAGCTCCACGTCAGGGACTTCTCCGTCGCGGACCGCACGTCGGACCACCCGGGCAAGTACCTGGCGTTCACGGACGAGCAGTCCGACGGCATGAAGCACCTGCGCCGCCTGGCCCGCGCCGGCACGTCGTACGTACACCTGCTGCCGGTCTTCGACATGGGCACCGTCCCCGAGCGCGCCTCCGGACAGACCACGCCGGACTGCGACCTGCCCGCGTACGCCGCCGACTCCGAGGAGCAGCAGGCGTGCGTCACCAAGAGCGCGGGCAAGGACGCGTACAACTGGGGCTACGACCCGCTGCACTACACGGTCCCGGAAGGTTCGTACGCGAGCGACCCCGAAGGCACCCGCCGCACCGTGGAGTTCCGCAAGATGGTGCAAGGCCTCAACAGCGCGGGACTGCGCACGGTGATGGACGTCGTCTACAACCACACCGTCGCGAGCGGCCAGTCCGACAAGTCCGTGCTCGACAGGATCGTGCCCGGCTACTACCAGCGCCTGGACGCCGACGGCGCGGTCGCCACCTCCACGTGCTGCGCCAACACGGCGCCCGAGAACGCGATGATGGGCAAGCTCGTCGTCGACTCGGTCGTGACGTGGGCGCGGGAGTACAAGGTCGACGGCTTCCGCTTCGACCTGATGGGACACCACCCGAAGGCCAACATCCTCGCCGTCCGCAAGGCACTCGACGCGCTGACCCCCGCGAAGGACGGCGTCGACGGCAGGAGCATCATCCTGTACGGGGAGGGGTGGAACTTCGGCGAGGTAGCCGACGACGCCCGCTTCGTCCAGGCCACGCAGAGGAACATGGCGGGCACCGGCATCGCGACGTTCTCGGACCGGTCGCGCGACGCGCTGCGCGGCGGCGGCCCGTTCGACGGCGACCCGGGCGTGCAGGGCTTCGCCAGCGGCCTGTACACCGAGCCGAACGCCTCGAAGTCGAACGGCACCCCGGCCGAACAGAAGGCCCGCCTCCTGCACTACCAGGACCTCATCAAGGTCGGCCTGACCGGCAACCTCGCCGACTACACCTTCAGGGACTCTGCGGGACGTACGGTCAAGGGCGCGGACGTCGACTACAACGGCGTCCCCGCCGGATACGCGGCGCAGCCCGGCGACGCGCTCTCCTACGCCGACGCGCACGACAACGAATCGCTGTACGACGCGCTCGCCTTCAAGCTGCCCAAGGACACGACAACCGGTGACCGGGCCCGCATGCAGGTCCTCGCCATGGCGACCGCCGCTCTCTCCCAGGGCCCGGCGCTCTCCCAGGCGGGCACGGACCTGCTGCGCTCCAAGTCCCTGGACCGCAACTCCTTCGACAGCGGCGACTGGTTCAACACGATCAACTGGGACTGCCGCGCGGGCAACGGCTTCGGCCGCGGCCTGCCCCCGGCCGCCGACAACAAGGACAAGTGGCCCTACGCCAAGCCCCTCCTGTCGTCCACGTCCGAACTGACCCCCGACTGCGGGGACATTGACGGCACGTCGGGCGCGTACAGGGACCTGCTGCGCATCCGGACGACCGAACCTGCCTTCTCCCTGGCCACGACCGGGAAGGTCCAGTCGGAGCTGTCCTTCCCGCTGTCCGGGACCGCCGACGAAACCCCCGGCGTCATCACCATGAAGCTCGGCGACCTCGTCGTGGTATTCAACGCGGGCCCGCAGACCCAGCGGCAGCGCGTCGTCGCGGCACGGGGCACCCGCTACGCCCTGCACCCGATCCAGCGCTCGGGCTCGGACCGTACCGTCACGTCATCGGCGTACGAACGGAGTTCGGGCACGTTCTCCGTCCCGGCGCGTACGGTCGCGGTGTTCAAGCGCGGCTGAACGCGGCGCCTGAAGGGTCAGGCGCCGTGGGGGAGCGGGGCGGCCGGGCTGACGAGGTTCGCGGCCCGCAGCTCCGTCCAGAACGCCTCGGGAATCTCCTCGCCCAGGGCGGCCGTGTCCTCGGCGATGCGGCTGGGGCGGGTGGCGCCGGGGATGACGGCGGCGGTCGCCGGGTGGGCGAGGGAGAACTGCAGAGCGGCTGCCTTGATGCTCACGCCGTGCTTGTCGGCGAGGGACTTCAGGCGGCCGACGCGCTCGACGATCTCGGCGGGCGCCTCCTGGTACTCGAAGTGGGTGCCGCCCGCGAGGATGCCGGAGCTGTAGGGGCCGCCGACGACCATGTCGACGCCCTGTTCCCGCGCCGCGGGCAGCAGCCGCTGGAGGGCGTGGTCGTGGTCGAGGAGGGTGTAGCGGCCGGCGAGGAGGAAGCCGTCGGGGCGCGGCTCGTCCAGGGCGAGGGTCAGCTCGATGGGCTCGGTCTTGTTGACGCCCAGGCCCCACGCCCTGATCACGCCTTCGTCGCGCAGCCGGGTCAGGACGCGGAAGGCGCCGGTGCGGGCCTCCTCGAACTTCTGCAGCCACTGGTCGCCGTGGAAGTCCTGGGCGATGTCGTGGACCCAGACGATGTCGAGTCGGTCGGTTCCCAGGCGCTTCAGGCTGTCCTCTATGGAGCGCTCGGTGGCGTCGGCCGTCCACTCGTGCACGATCTTGTTCGGATTGCCGTGCTCGAAGAGGCCGCCCTTCTCACCGAAGTCGGGCGTGTCGGTCTCGTGCTCGTCCAGGATGACGCGGCCGACCTTGGTGGACAGGACGTAGGAGTCGCGGGGCTTGCCGGCGAGTACCTCGCCGAGCCGGGTCTCCGCGAGTCCGGCGCCGTAGAAGGGCGCCGTGTCGAAGTAGCGGATGCCGTGGTCCCAGGCGGCCTCGACGGTGGCGCGGGCCTCGTCGTCGGGGATGGCGCGGAACATGTTGCCGAGCGGGGCGGTGCCGAAGCCGAGACGGCCGGGGAGGAGGGGAGCGATACCCATGCTGTGAAAAATCCTTGCGTCGCGGACGTGGGGGGAACTGGCGGGCTGATATGGACGGATTCGTCCTTTCCCGCGGCTCTTGCTCCTTCGAGGTTAGGATCGACGGGTCAGACTGTCCAAGACTTGCTTGGTCATACTTGAGTCCCCCGAGGTCTTACATGCTCGACCTGCGACAACTGCGCTACTTCGTGACCGTGGGCGAGGAGGAGCACGTCGGACGGGCCGCCGAGCGCCTGCACATCTCGCAGTCCCCGCTCAGCCGCCAGATCGCCCAGCTGGAGAAGAACCTCGGACTGACGCTCTTCGAGCGCGGCCGACAGCGCCTGCGGCTCACCTCCGACGGCCGCGTCTTCCTCGCCGAGGCCACCGCCCTGCTGCGGCACGCGGACCGCCTGGAGAACCTCGGCCGGCGGCTCGGCCGCGGCGACGAGGGCGGTCTGTGCGTGGGGTACGTGAGCGACGCCATGCACACCGGTCTGCTGCCCGGCGCCCTGCGCACCCTCAACGAGGGCCGCCCCGGTATCCACGTGGCCCTCTACGACCTCACCGCCCCCGAGCAGTTCGAGGGCCTGCGCCGGCGCAGCCTGGACATCGCCCTGGTCCAGGAGGCGCCACCCGAGGAGGATCCCGACCTGCGCGCCGCGCTCCTCCTGGCGGACCCGCTCCTCCTGGCCGTGCCCGGGGGCCATCCGCTCGCCGACGCGGACGAGGTGCGGCCCGAGGATCTCGACGGCCTGCCCTGGATCGCCGTCGAGGACGGCACGGACCACGTCTGGCGCGACGACTTCGTCGCCGCGTGCGCCGCCGCCGGATTCGCCCCCGACATCCGCTTCGAGGCCCCGGAGCCACTGACCGCGCTGGGCCTGGTGGCGTCCGGGCTCGGCCTCGCGTTCGTGCAGAGGAGCATGGTGCGCGGCGGCACGGAGGGGGTGACGGTCCGCGAACTCCCCTGGTTCCGGCGGTCCGTCCGACTGTGGGCGGTGTGGCACCGGATCGACCTGCGCCCGGTCGTCACGTCGTTCCGCGAGACGGTGCTGGCGGCGGGGTCCGGCGAGCGGGATCAGGAAGGGGTCAGCTGATCCGCTTGAAGTTGTCGCCGAACGTCCAGCCCTTCGAACCGTCCCAGTTGATCGACCACGTCATCAGGCCCTTGAGGGCGCCGTTGTAGCGGTTCCAGGCCTGGGAGACGAGGGTCGGGGACATGTAGCCGCCGCCTGCGCCCGGTTGGGCGGGGAGGCCGGGGACCTGTTTGTCGTAGGGGACCTTGATGGTGGTGCCCTGGATGTTCAGGCCCTTGTTGAGGCAGTCGGTCTGGGCGGTGAAGCCCTGCACGGTGCCCGCGGAGTAGGAGTCGCCGGAGCAGCCGTACATGCTGCCGTTGTAGTACTGCATGTTCAGCCACCACAGGCGGCCGTTGTCCGCGTACTTCTTGATGATCGGCAGATACGCGCCCCAGATCGAGCCGTAGACGACGCTGCCGCCGGTGACGTACGCCGTCTCGGGGGCCATCGTGAGGCCGAAGCCCGCGGGCATGCGGGCGAGCACGCCGTCGATGATGCGGATCAGGTTGGACTGGGAGGGCGACAGCTGGTTGATGTTGCCGCTGCCCACCAGGCCCGTCTCGATGTCGATGTCGATGCCGTCGAAGTTGTACTTCTTCAGGATCGGCACGATCGTCTCGACGAAACGGTCGGCGACGGCGGTGGAGTTCAGGTCGATGCCCGCCGTCGCGCCGCCGATGGACATCAGGATGGTCGCGCCGTCCGCCTTCGCCTGGCACATCTCGGCGGGCGTCGCGACCTTCACCGTCGCGTCCATGCCGTCCTCCCACAGGACGGTGCCGTCGGAGCGGATCACGGGGAAGGCCGCGTTGATGACGTTGTAGCCGTGCTGCTTGATGCGGCTGTCGGTGATGGGGGTCCAGCCGAACGGCGGGTGCACGCCGTTGGCCGCGCCGTCCCAGTTCTCCCAGTACCCCTGGAGCACCTTGCCCGCCGGCTTCGGCTTGACCGCGCAGGTGTCGGCCTGTGGGGCGGCGGGGGCGGAGGCGGGGGCCGCCGTGGCGGCGGGCAGCTGTGCGACACAGGCCAGTGCCAGGGCTGACCCCAGCAGGCTCAACGTCCGACCGATCACGCGGTGCTCCCTGGGTGCGGTGGGGGGTGCGGAGACGTGCCTCGTGCGGTGCGTCAACCTAGGCTGGTACGGACCAGGCGTCAATAGGTCTGTACCAAAGGGCGGTTGGGGGTTCGGTGGAGTCCACCGGACCGCGCTCAGCCGTCCACCGGCAGGCCCTGCGGTTCCTTGATCCGCTTCATGATGATCTGCGAGTTGACCTCGGTGACCCCGGCCAGCGTGGTGAGCCGCTCGATCCACAGCCGCTCGTACGCCGCCAGGTCCGCCACCGCGATGCGCAGCAGGCAGCCGGGGCTGCCGAACAGGCGGTGCGCCTCGATGACGTCCGGAATGTCCTGGAGTGCCGCCTCGAACGCCTCGACGGTCTCGCGGTCGCGGCGCACCTCGATGGAGACCAGCACCTCGAAGCCTCGGCCGACCGCCTCCGGGGCGACGACCGCGCGATATCCCTGGATCACCCCGTCCAGCTCCAGCTGACGCACCCGGCGCATGCAGGGCGACGCGCTGAGGCCGACGCGCGCGGCCAACTCCTGATTGGTCAGTCGGCCGTCGTTCTGCAGCTCGCGCAAGATGTTGCGGTCGATGTCGTCCATGGCGCAATTATCCACCACGCATATTGCACAAGCCTTCGAATTTGGCAAACACATTGCGCAATGTTCGACCTATCCTTGCGGCGAGGCTGCCCACCACTCAGGGGGCTGATGGTCCTCGGGTTCCCTGGGAGGTATACGGACGTGGAAGCACAGGCGCGACGGATCGTCGTCATCAGCACCGGCGGGACGATCGCGAGCCGTTGGCAGGGGACCGGTTTCGCCGCCGACGCGCCCGGCCGCGAGGTGCTCGCCACGGCGGCGATACCCCAGGACATCACCTCCGAGGTCATCGACCTGTTCAACGTGAACAGTCCGCGCCTGACCTCCGCCCAGCAGCTCACCCTCCTGCGCACCGTGCACCAGGTCCTCGCCGACCCCGGCGTCGACGGCATCGTCGTCACCCACGGCACGGACACGCTCGAGGAGTCCGCGTTCCTCCTCGACCTGTACCACGACGACCCCCGGCCGGTCGTCTTCACCGGAGCGCAGAAGCCGCTCGGCGCCGAGGACGGCGACGGCCCCGGCAACCTGTACGACGCGCTGCTCACCGCCGCGACCGTGCGTGACCTCGGTGTGCTGGTCGTCTTCGACGGCAAGGTGCACGCGGCGCGCGGCACGGTCAAGACGCAGACCCTCGCCGCCGACGCGTTCGCCGATCCCTCCGGGCCGCCCGTCGGCAAGGTCGGCTTCGGCAAGATCTCGATCCTGCGCCGGCCGCAGCGGCCCGCGCCGCTGCCGCTGCCCCCGGCCGACGTGACCCTGCCGCGCATCGACATGGTCATGCACCACGTGGACGCGGACCCCCTGTTCGTGGAGACGGCCGTCGCGGCGGGCGCGCAGGGCATCGTGCTCGTCGCCACGGGGGCGGGCAACGCGACGCCCGAGTTCGTCGGCGCGGTCACGGCGGCGATCGAGCGGGGCGTGCTGGTCGCTCTGACGACGCGTGTTCAGGGCGGGCCCGTCACCGAGATCTACACCCACGGCGGGGCGGTCGACCTCGCGGCGGCCGGAGCGGTGCTCACGGGGACGTTGCGGGCGGGGCAGGGGCGGAGTGCGGTGCTTGCGGCGCTTCTTTCGGCCTCCGGGGTGGGTGAGCGGGTGTCGGCCCTACGGCACGTCGTCGGTTCGGCGGGCCTGGAGCGGGGAGAGGCTGCCGCCGCCTGACCGTTCGCGTGTGCGGGCCCGTTGTGGCCGGTCGCGCAGTTCCCCGCGCCCCTGACCGGCACGCTGTCCCGCCGCCCCCGAATCAAGCACCCGGCGCGTCACCCCCACCCAACAGAACAAAGCGGCGCACCCGCGCCCGGAAAAGATCACGTAATCACCATGAGCACCGTCCCCGCCCCCACCCCCGCCCTCCGTCGTGAGCACGATCTGCTCGGGGAGCGTGATGTTCCCGCCGATGCCTACTGGGGCATTCACTCCCTCCGGGCCACCGAGAACTTCCCCATCACAGGCATCCCCATCTCCGTGTACCCGCAGCTCATCGACGCGCTCGCCGCCGTCAAGGAGGCTGCGGCCCGTGCCAACGAGGAGCTCGGCCTGCTCCCGAAGGCGAAGGCCGACGCCATCGCCGCCGCGTGCCGGGAGATCCGTGCGGGGCACCTGCACGACCAGTTCGTCGTCGACGTCATCCAGGGCGGCGCCGGCACCTCCACCAACATGAACGCCAACGAGGTCGTCGCCAACCGGGCGCTCGAACTCCTCGGGCACCCCAAGGGCGCGTACGAGCACCTGCACCCCAATGAGGACGTCAACCTCAGCCAGTCCACCAATGACGTGTATCCGACCGCCGTGAAGGTCGCGACGGTCAGCGCCGTCCACGGGCTGCTGCGCGCCATGGCGGTCGTGCAGGACGCGTTCGCCGCGAAGGCCCTGGAGTTCCGCGACGTCCTGAAGATGGGACGCACCCAGCTCCAGGACGCCGTGCCGATGACGCTCGGCCAGGAGTTCTCCGCGTACGCCGTGATGATCGACGAGGACCGCGCACGGCTCGCGGAGGCCGTCGAGCTCATCCACGAGATCAACCTCGGCGCCACCGCCATCGGCACCGGCCTCAACGCCCCCGCCGGGTACGCGGAGACGGCCCGCCGCCACCTCGCAGAGATCACCGGCATGCCGCTGGTGACCGCGGCCAACCTCGTCGAGGCGACCCAGGACTGCGGCGCCTTCGTGCACCTGTCCGGCGTCCTGAAGCGCATCGCGGTCAAGCTCTCCAAGAGCTGCAACGACCTGCGGCTCCTCTCGTCCGGCCCGCGCGCGGGGCTCAACGAGATCAATCTGCCGCCGGTGCAGGCCGGGTCGAGCATCATGCCGGGCAAGGTCAACCCGGTCATCCCCGAGGTCGTCAACCAGGTCGCCTTCGAGGTGATCGGCAACGACGTCACCATCACCATGGCCGCCGAGGCGGGTCAGCTCCAGCTCAACGCGTTCGAGCCGGTCATCCTGCACTCCCTCGCCAAGAGCATCACCTCGCTGCGCGCCGCCTGCCTGACGCTCGCCGAGCGGTGCGTGACCGGCATCACCGCCAACACGGAGGTGCTGCGCGCCTCGGTGGAGACCTCCATCGGCCTGGTCACCGCGCTCAACCCGCACATCGGGTACACCGCGGCCACCGAGATCGCCCAGGAGGCCCTGAGCACCGGCAGGGGCGTCGCCGAACTGGTTCTGGAGAAGGGCCTTTTGCCCGCGGAGCGCCTCGCCGAGCTGCTCACCCCGGAGCGGGTGGCGGGAGCTGCCTGACCCCGGCCGTGCTCGGATAGCATGATCCGACCCCGGCGAGAGTGGACTATTTCAGCCCACGCACCTAACAAACGGCCAGACCATTGATATCTGAAGCACCGCGGATATCTCCGCGCAAAGACCGCACCCGGTTGATCTCTGCCCTGCGTCGCCCCCGGGTGATGCTGTGGACCGCGGCGGGCGTGGTGACCCTCGGGTTCCTCGTCGCGCTGGAGATCGCCTCGCGGCACTACGGCCTGCCGGGGCCGATCGCCAACCAGGCGAGCGAGGTGATCTTCGCGCCGAAGTCGGGGCCGCTGCTGTACGCGAGCATGGCGCTGATGATGGTCGTGCTCACCTGGCGGCAGCGGCTCATCGCCTTCGGTGTCGCCGTCGGCATCGACGTCGTCTTCTTCCTGGTGCGCCTCGCCGTCGGCGCCGACATGATGTTCGGCAACGGCGCGCTGTGGGTGATCCTGGGCTGCGGGGTCATCGCCGTCACCCGCCGCACCGGACCGGAACGGGTGCTGCTCCTCAAGGGCGTCGGCCTCGGCCTGCTGCTCGTGGCGGGCCGCAAGACCGGTGACGCCTGGCTGCTCATCACCTCGAAGACCCGCCCGACGGTCCTCGACCCGTACGTCGCCGTCGCCGACCACGCGCTGGGCAACCCGTCGTGGCTGGTGGGCCGCATGGTCGAGGCGACCGGGCCGGTCGGCTCGACCGTCCTGGACTGGGTCTACATCCAGCTCGCGGTGGCCGCGGTCTGCGTCTCGCTCTACCAACTGCGCAACGTCGCCACCGAGGGCCGCTTCCCCGGCCACTACCTGGTGCGCACCTTCCTGGTGATCGGTCTGGTCGGGCCGGCCATCTACATGGTGTTCCCCGTGGTCGGGCCGATCTTCGCGTACGGCGAGGGGGCCTTCGGCACCGGTGGCAGCCAGTGGGCGCTCGCCGAGCTGTGGCCGCACACGGCGCCGCCCCTCACCGCCCCGCACGCGATGCCGTACGACGGGTTCACCCCGCGCAACTGCATGCCCAGCCTGCACACGGCATGGGCCACCGCGATCTTCATCCACTCCCGCAAGGGCCCGCGCCTGCTGCGGTACGCCGGTACCTTCTGGCTGATCGCGACGCTCGGCGCCACCCTGGGCTTCGGCTACCACTACGGCGCCGACCTCATCGCGGGTGTCGTGTTCGCGTTCACCATCGACGCGGCGATGCGCGCGTTCGACCGCGGCTGGGACCGGTCGGCCGTCCGGCTCGTCGCCTACGGCACCGGCGTGTTCGCCGCGCTCCTGGTGTCGTACCGCTATCTGCCGGTGCAGATGGCCGAGTACCCGTGGGTGGCGGGACCGCTGCTCATCCTCGCGATGGCCTCGGTGGTCCAGGGCTACGTGTGGACGACCAGGCTGTGGGAACCGAAGCCTGTCCCGGCCGAACCGGGGCCGCAGCCCGAGCTGGTCTGAGCTGTTCTCAGCGACCTCGGCCCGCCGCCAGCACGTCCAGTGCGGCCTGCGCCGTGAACTCCTCCTGCCCGCCCCGGAACAGCAGCTCCGCACCCGCGAAGGCCGGGTCGTCCGCGTGGGCGGCGACATAGGGGATCGCGACGCAGCGCATGCCCGCCGCGTGCGCCGCCGCGGCGCCCGGCGCCGCGTCCTCGAAGACCACGCAGTCCGCGGGCTCCACGCCGAGCAGCGCGGCCGCCGCGAGGAACACGTCCGGCGCGGGCTTGCCGCGCGGCACCTCCTCGGCGGAGACGAACGTCGTCAACTGCGCGTCCAGGCCCGTCCCGGCGAGGATCGCCCCGATGGCCGCCCGTGAGGAACCCGAGGCCACGGCCATCGGCACACCCGCGTCGTGCAGCCGCTCGACGAGCTTGCGCATCTCCGGGTAGACGGGGGTCCGGGCGCGCGCCAGCTCCAGATAGCGGCGGTCGAGGTCGGCGAGCAGCTCGGCCACGGACGCCGGTATCCCGTACTCCCGCTTCCAGAGCGCGAGCGTCTCGTGGGAGCTGATGCCGACGTACTGCTCGTTGTCGGCCCAGGTGTACTCCCGGCCCGTGAAGTCGGCGAGCAGGGCCCGCGACGCTTCGTAGTAGTTGGGCTCGCTGTCCACGAGGGTGCCGTCGAGGTCGAGGACGACCGCGGTCCTGCCGAAGGTGCTCATGCCCTCCAGCATGCCAAACCGCCAGGTCAAACCTGTCCGCCGACCGACCTGCCGACCGACTCGACCAGCGGGAGCAGCCGGTGCGGCACCCGCTCCCGCAGCGCCATCTCCGTCCGTGTGCGGACGACCCCCGGCAGGTTGATCAGCCGCTGCACGACGTCCTCCAGGTGCCCGTTGTCGCGGGCCGCGACGCGGGTCAGGAGGTCGCCGCCGCCCGTGATCGAGTGCGCCTCGATGATCTCGGGCACGGCGGCGAGCGCGTCCCCCACCTCGTCCAGGTGCCCCTGCGTGACCTCGATGTGGACGAAGGCGAGCACAGGGTGACCGAGCGCGGCGGGGGAGAGGAAGGGCCCGGTGCCGGTGATCACGCCGTCCCGCTCCATGCGGTCGAGCCTGGCCTGGAGCGTGCCGCGGGCGATGCCGAGGACGCGGGCGTACTCGCGCAGGCTGGTGCGAGGCTGTTCGAGCAGCAGCCGGAGGATGCGGGTGTCGAGTTCGTCGACGGCCATGGTCCGAGGTTCTCCCAGGTGGGCGGGGGTGATCGCAGGTGACTGTAGCCGCTTCGGCCGTACCTGCGGACGCGCCCGCCCACCGGGGTGCGCCACGGGTGCGCTACGTGGGCGTGACCCAGATCTGCCGCTTGTACGTGTTCGCCGCGTGCAGCTGGACCTTGGTGCCGTCGGCGGTGGAGCCGCCCTTCACGTCGAGGACCTTGCCGGACGCGACGTGCACGATCTGCCCCTTGGCGTTGATCTTCCAGCGCTGGGACGCGCCGCCGTTGCAGTCGTACAGGGAGATCTTGTTGCCGTTCGTGCTCGCGTTGCGGTAGTTGTCCAGGCACTTGCCGAGCGCGCGGACCGTGCCGTCCTGCTGCGGGATCCAGGACTGCCCGGGGCCGCTGTTGCAGGTGAAGATCTGGATCTGCGTGCCGTTGGCCGCCTTGCCGCCCTTGACGTCGAGGCACTTGCGGCCGATGCCGGTCACCTTGCCCTGCGGGGGCAGCACCGCGCCGCCGCCGCGCGCGAGGTGGCGCAGGCCCTGCATGTCGTACTGCTGGACGTAGGTGCCCGCGCGCTTGTCCTGGTACGCGTTGGTGGGTGTGCACATCACCGGGAACTGGCCGGAGTCCGACCCCTTGACGCAGTCGCCGCGGGTCGCGCTGCGGTTGGCGTGCGCCAGGCCCATCGTGTGGCCGAGCTCGTGGCTGATGTGGTTGCGGAAATACGTTTCGCCCATGGACGGGGCGGGCTTGCCGGCCGACGTCAGGAACTCGTCGTCGATGTACGCGTGCCCGCTGGTCACCGTGTCGGCGACGGACGAGGCGTAGAAGCCGCAGCTCAGGTTCTTGCTGCCGGAGCCGTCACGGACCACCTTCCAGCCCTGCGAACCCCCGTCGGCCGGCGGGACGCAGGGCCGGTGCAGCACACCGACGAGGATCTCGCCCTTGGGCCGGACGTAGTCCCAGCCGACCGGCCGCGTGTCGACCTTCACGGGAAGCGCCGTGACGCGCTGGAGGTCGGCGGCGGACTTCTTCACGTACGGCGCCAGCCAGTCCGCGGACTTCTTGTCGTAGAACTTGATCGTGTAGCCGGTGGAGAGGTACTTCGAGGCGCCGCCCGACTGCCAGCCCGTGCCGTGCGGGGCGGCGGCGGCACGCCCGGACGAGGCGGACGGCGCCGCGGAGCGGGCCACGGGCGTCGACTTCAGGGACATGACGCCGTTCTCGAACGTCGTGCCGTCGGAGCGGGTGGCGCCGAAGTCCCGCGTCCCCGCGGCCGGACGCGCAGCCGTCGGCTCGTCGTCGCCGCCGGTGCCGAAGGCGGCGGGCGACAGCTGGACCCCCGCCACGACGGCCGCCGCGGCGCCCACGGCGGCCATCGCCATGCGGCGCTTGCGGGCGCCGCGCTTGCGTATGGAACTCAATTCCCCGTTGTCCTCTCACTGCCGAGTCATCGGTGCGTCACTGTCGAACAGACGCACCGATGATAGGCGTGAACTGGGGGACGGTTGTTGCCAGTTGTGCCCCGCCGGACGTCCGGTCAGTGTGCGTCCTCCGTCGGGCGCAGGTCCTTCGGGATCTTCGCCCAGGTGAGCGCCGCGGCGGCCAGCGGCAGCGCGGCCGCCATCAGGAACGTAGGGGTCATCCCGGAGGTGAACGCGTCGGCGGCCCGTGACAGGAGCTCGGCACCGGCCGGGCCCGTGAGGTCGGACGCGACGCGGGCGGCCTCGCCGATCGAGTCGCTCACGGACGCCGCGGTGTCCGCCGCGAGACCCAGGTCGGGCAGGTTCACGCGGTACAGGGCGGTGGCGATGCTGCCGAGCACGGCCACGCCCATCGCGGCGCCCAGCTCGTAACAGGTCTCCTCGACCGCCGCCGCGCCGCTGACGTCCTCGGCCGGGGTGGCGGCCATGAGCGTCACGGAAGCGGCGGTCGTCGCGATGCCGACGCCGCAGCCGAGCACACCGAGCGCCACGGCGACGCCGCCGTAGCCGAGCGGCCCCGACAGCTGGAGCAGCCACGGCAGGGAGAGTCCCGCCGTCATCAGGAGCAGCCCGCCGCCCATGACGTGACGGATCGGCAGACGGTGCATCAGCGCCGGGGTGACCAGCGAGGTCAGGACCAGGCCGAGCGGCGCGGGCAGCAGCCGGACGCCTGCTTCCAGAGGGCTGTAGCCCTCCCCGTACTGGAACCACTGGGTGATGAGGAACAGCGCCGAGCCGAGCGCGATCATGCCGAGGAAGATCGAGGCGGCGGCGATGGCGAAAGGCCGGGACGCGAAGAGCCGCACCCGCAGCAGCGGGTGGGGAAGGCGCAGCTGGCGGCGTACGAAGACCGTGAGGGTCACCGCGGCGACGGCGAGGAGCGCCCAGGCGGCGGGGTCGGCGGGGCCGCCCTTGCCGAGTTGCTTGATGCCGCCCGCGAGGGCGAGCATGCCGACGACGGACTGGGCGACGCCCCACCAGTCCCAGCGGCCCTCGCGGGGCTGCCGGGACTCGGGCAGGATCCACAGGCCGAGCGCGATGATCACCAGCGCGACGGGGATGTTGACCAGGAACGCCGACTGCCAGCCGTCGTGCTCGACGAGGAGACCGCCGACGACCGGGCCGAGCGCCATGCCGCCGCCGAAGACGGCCGACCACACCGCGTAGGCGAGGGCGCGTTCGCGGGCGTCGGTGAAGACGTTCCGCAGGATCGACAGGGTGGCGGGCATGATCGTCGCGCCGCCGGCGCCGAGCAGCGCGCGGGCGGCGATGACCTGCCACGCGGCGGTCGCGAAGACGGCGAGCAGCGAGGCGGCGGCGAAGACGCCGAAGCCGATCAGCAGCAGCCGCTTGCGGCCCCACCGGTCGCCGAGCGCGCCCGCGGTCACCAGGAGACCGGAGAGCACGAGGGCGTAGACGTCGATGATCCACAGCTGCTGCACGGAGCTGGGCCGCAGATCGGCGACGAGGGAGGGGAAGGCGACGTTCAGGATCGTGGTGTCCATGGCGATCAGCAGGAGACTGCCGGAGAGGATCGCGAGGACGGCCCAGCGCCGTGGATCACGCTGCGGGGACATGTGGAGTAACACCTCAGTTTCGAATGAGACATAAATGTCTCACAGGAAACGTGTAAGTGTCTACCGGGCCGCCCGGTGCGCAGGCATCACTGCACGCGCTGGAGCGCCTCCCGCGTGAGGTCCGCGAGCGTCGGATAGCCGTCGACCGCCATCAGGAGGTCGGCCTCGGCGAGGAGCGAGCGCAGTACGTGCGTGACACCGGCGGCCCCGCCCATGCCGAGCCCGTACGCGTACGGGCGGCCCACGCCCACCGCGGTGGCGCCGAGCGCCACGGCCTTGACGATGTCCGCGCCGCTGCGCACCCCCGAGTCGAAGAGGACGGGCAGCCCCTCGGCGGCCTCGACGACCGCGGGCAGTACGTCGAGCGCGGGGAGTCCGCCGTTGGCCTGGCGGCCGCCGTGGTTGGAGCAGTAGATGCCGTCCACGCCGCCGTCCCTGGCCCGGCGCACGTCCTCGGGGTGGCAGAGCCCCTTCACGATCAGGGGCAGCGAGGTCAGCGAGCGCAGCCACGGCAGGTCGTCCCACGTCAGCGGATTGCCGAAGACCTGCACCCACTTGAGCACCGCGGACTGCATGTCGTGCTCGGGGTCGGCGGGCAACTGCGCGCGGAACACCGGGTCGCTCGTGTAGTTGGCCAGGCAGTGGCCGCGCAGCTGGGGGAAGTTGGAGGTGACCAGGTCGCGCGGGCGCCAGCCGGTGATCCAGGTGTCCAGGGTCACGACGATGCCCTTGAACCCGGACTTCTCCGCCCGGCGCACCAGACTCTCGGCGAGCGCGCGGTCGGTCGGCGTGTACAGCTGGAAGAAGCCGGGCGTCCCGCCGAACTCGGCGGCGACCTCCTCCATCGGGTCGGCGGACAGGGTGGAGGCGATCATCGGGACCCCGGTCCGCGCGGCCGCCCGCGCGGTCGCCACATCACCGTGTCCGTCCTGCGTACAGATGCCCAGGACACCGATGGGCGCCATGAACAGCGGCGAGGGCAGCGTCATGCCGAACAGGTCGACGGACAGGTCGCGCTCCGCGGCCCCCACGAGCATGCGCGGGATGAGCCCCCACCGCTCGAACGCCGTGACGTTGGCGTCCTGCGTGCGCTCGTCGCCCGCACCGCCCGCGACGTACGAGACGACCGAGGGCGGCATCGCGGCATGGGCCCGCGCCTCCCACCCCGCGTACGTCATCGGGTACTCCGGGACGACGCCGCGCAGACCGTCGAGGTAGATCTCGTCCTGGTAGTCCTTGAAGGGGCGGGGCGTCGGGTGCATGGGCGGCCTTCCCGGTGCGGAGGATCGGATGGCCGCTCAGTGTTGTTCGAAGCCGATGTCAGGGTCAATGCGCCGCGGTCATATGCGGTCCGGCGGATGCTCACGGAAGTGCCGGCGAGCGGATTGATGATCTGTGCGCGAGGGCATCACCGTGAGGCAGGACAGGTCGCGCCGGATGAGCAGCGACCCCGGTGGCGACATGGTTCGCGGGTGGACGCCGGTTTTTCTATGGGGAGGGGAGTGAGCTGCCATGCGTGCGCACCAGCGCGCCCGTCGGCCCACGGAACGGGTGGAGTACGCGCTGCCGCAGGAGCCCGCGTCGGCGGGCCGGGCGCGGCGCCTGGCCTCGGCGTTCCTCGCCGGGTCCCGGCGCCGCAAGACCGAGGTGGACGCGGAACGGATGGACGACGCCGCACTGATCGTCTCCGAGCTCGTGTCCAACGCGCTGCGGCACGGACGCGGCGGCTGCAGGCTGCGCGTCGAGGTGTCCGGCGCGCGGGTGACCGTCGCGGTCACCGACGCCGGTCGCGAGCATCCGCGGTTCCAGAAACACGGCATGGACAACCCGGAGAAGGAGAGCGGGCGCGGCCTGGCGATGGTCAGGCTGCTGACCCACCGGCTGGAAGTCGTCGGTGCGCAGCGCGGGGGGAAGACGGTGCGGGCGGTGCTGGCCTGAGAGACGGCGGGGAGGACGGGAAAAGTCCGTTGCGGGCCCGGGCCCCGCCCACGGACAGTGGACCCATGACGACGTCTCCCACACCGCCCCAGGGGCTCACCGTGCGCCCGGCGACGCTCGACGACGCCGAGGCCGTGTGCGTGCTGCTCAACGAGGTCGACCTGCTGGAGATAGGCCGCGCCGACACCGAACTGGCTCTTGTCCAGGCCGACTTGAAGCATCCCGACGTGGACCTGGAGCGGGACTCCTGGCTGCTCTTCGACGGTGACCTGCTCGTCGGGTACGCGCTGGTGTGGGACGAATCCGGCGGCGAACGCGTCAACGGCGACCACTACGTCCTTCCCGGCCGCCCGCAGGGTGCACTGCACCTCCTCGGCCTGCTCGAGGCACGTGCCACGGAGCGCGCGGCGGCCAACGGCGCGGCGCGGGCGGTGGTGCATCTGGATCTCACCACCAAGCCCACTCTGGACCCGGCGGACCTGCGGGCGCGGGGCTGGCGGACCGTCCGGCACTACAAGGTGCTGGAGCGACGGGTCGGCGTGGACGCGGATCCGCTGCCGCAGGCACCTCCGGGTGTGGCCCTGCGGCCCTGCCTCAGCGAAGAGGACCGCAGGCGTGCCCACGTGCTGCTCCAGGAGAGCTTCACGGAGCACTTCGACCACCAGCCGCGCACCTACGCGCAGTGGCTCGACGACATCGACGCCGAGAACGTCGACTGGTCCCTCATCTGGGTCGCCCACGTCGAAGGAATCGGCGACGTCGCCGCGATGCGCACCCGCGACAACCCTGCCTCGTCGGCGGGCTGGATAGGCAACCTCGGCGTCCTCGCCGAGGCCCGCGGGCGCGGCATCGGCAGCCATCTCCTGCGTCACGCCTTCGGGCACTACGCCGCGCTGGGCCGCGACCGGATCGGCCTCGGCGTCGACACCGACAACAGCAGCGGCGCGCTCGCCCTGTACGAACGTCACGGCATGACGCTCGACCACGCCGTCGACACCTGGGAGCTGATCCGCCCGGCCGCCTGAGTTCCCGCCCTCTCCGGGGCTACCGCAGCGCGCTGCCGAAGAGCGCCGCCGTGTTCGGCGCGTCGACGTCCTTCGGTCCGAACGCCACCGAGCCCGTCGCGGTCGCGCCCGTGGCGGTGCCGCGCAGCGACCACAGGGCGCCCGCGCGGGCGTTCTCCTCGACGGACGACGCCGCGAGGTCGCCGTGTCCGTCGCCCGTGACGTCGAGCAGTGACACGGCCGCGCCGAACAGGTCGTTCTTCTCGGCGACGCCGGGGACACCCGCCGTGTCCTGGTGGAAGGCCTGGGCGCCCGTGCCCGTCACGCCGGCCGCGCCGCCGTGCACCAGGACGACGGCGCCCGCGTCCGTGACGTCCCGGACGTCCTCACCGGGCACGCCGAGCGCGATGTCGGCGTAGCCGTCACCCGTCACGTCGCCGACCGCGAGCGAACCGCCGAACGCGTCCCCGCTCTCCTCCGCGCCCGGCACGCCCGGCAGGTCCTGGTCGAACTTCTGCACGTCGCCCTTGAGGCCGTCCGCCGAGCCGTAGGAGACCGTCACCTTGCCGTCCTCGTCGCTGGCGCCCGCGACCACGTCGTCGTAGTGGTCGCCGTTGACGTCGCCGACGCCCAGGGCGTCGCCGGCGCCCGGCGCGTCACCCCGCTTGAACCCGGTCGCGCCGCCGTACAGGACGCTGTTGCCCCACTCGCCGTCGCCGGAGTAGTCGTTCATGACGATGTCGGCGCGGCCGTCGCCGTTGACGTCGCCGACCCCCTTGGGCACCACCGGGCCCTTCACGGACAGCGGACCGTCGACGCAGACCTCGGGCCTCGCGCGGCAGGAGGGGTCGGGCCGCTCGTCGCCCTCGTAGCTCCACCACTCCGACGGGTCCATGAAGTCGAGGGTCGCGGCCGGCGTGCCGGTGCGCGCGATCGGGCCCTTCCAGAGGCGGGCGCCCTGGGCGACCGGGTCGTCGCCGTGCGAGCCGACCCTGCCGAACAGCGCGAGGTCGGTGGTGCCGTCGCCGTCGAAGTCCCCGGCCTGCGGCGCGAATCCGTACGTGGCGATCGCGGTGCCGCCGGTCAGGCCGGACGCGGAGCCCCACAGAACCACCGCGCCCGACCCCGAGCCCCGGCCCTCGGTGCCGATGACCAGGTCGGTGTATCCGTCGTGGTCCAGGTCGCCCTTGGTGAACGTCCGCCCGAACTCCTGCTTCGCCGTGGCCGGTCCGGGCACGCCGCTCGTGGCACGGCTGATGACCTTCTTGCGGGCCGGGTCGAGGCCGTCCTCGGAGCCGTACGTCACCACCACGTACCCGGCGTTCGCCCGGCCGGAGACGGTGCCGCCGGGCGCGCCGACGACCAGGTCCGCGAACCCGTCGCCGTCGAAGTCGTCCGTCGCCCGCACCGCGGAGTCCGCGCGGGCACTGCCCTGCCCCAGCGTCAGGGCCGCAAGGCCGCTGCCCACCAACAGCGACGCGGCGATCAGGGGCATGGTGCGAAGGACTCTGCGGTGTGCGGGCGACATACGACTTCCTCTGTTCCTCGGACGTTCACGACCGATCAGTTGACCGGTGGCGAGCGCCCAAGGTTGTACGCGGCCCGGCGGCTGTTCGCGGGGTTACTGCGGCACGTTCAGGACGAAGTCGAAGTCCGCCTCCTTCGTGTTGCCGACGGTGCGTACGTTCATGAGGAGGCGCGGGTCGAAGATCGTGTCCGTGTTGTTGCGGGGCTCGCCGGGGAAGTACAGCTGTGTCGTGAGGATCGGACGCCCGGGGGCCTGCACCTTGACGTGCAGGTGCCGGGTGCGGCCGGGGTAGAGGCCGGGCACGATCGTGGTGAGCTTGAACGCGCCGTTGGCGTCGGTGAACTGGTGCCCGCGGAAGCGGTACCCGACGTTGTCGTACGTCCCGTACGTGTCCGCCTGCCAGAAGTCCAGCAGGGCCTGGGAGATCGGCTTGCAGGCGCGCCCGAAGACGTAGCCGGTGACCGTGAGCCGCACGCCGGGGGTGCCGGCCTGGATGAGCGAGGTGCGCTGCGGGGAGTTGCGCTTGAAGTACGGCCCCTCCATCTGCGGAATGGTCGGGTCGTCGCCGTCGTCGCAGGTGGGGGTGAGCTCCGGTGCCTCGCCCCGCTCGCCGGCGGTCCTGGCCAGTGCGGGTACGCCCATGAGGGACACCGGTACGGCCATGCCCAGCGCGGCCGCGGCCCGCAGGACGGTCTTGCGGCTGGGGCCCTTGTTGCCGTTCACGCCGTCGGCGGCGGGGGTGCCGCCCGTGCCCCGGGCGTCGTCCGCGCCTGGTATGCCGTCTCCGGGGCTGCCGGTCTCGTGGTCCATCGCTCCTCCTGAGCCTGTGGGGGTCGGTGGTTCCGGATCGGCTATGAAGTTATGCGGGGGAGGCAGGTCCGGCGATGGACTCGAGCCGGTGGTCGTGGTGAATATCTCCACCGCCGCGCCGGAAGTCCCCGGGGCTCGCGCCGGTCTCGCGGCGGAAGAAGCGGCAGAAGTACGCAGGGTCCTTGAAGCCGACCCGTCCGGCGACCTGGCGTACCGTCAACTCCGTGCGCAGCAGCAGCCGTTTGGCCTCGTGGACCCGGGTCTGCCGGATCAGCTCGCCGGGTGTCCTGCCGGTCTCCGCCTTCACCACCTCGCTGAGGTAGCTCACCGAGACGCCCAGGTGGTCCGCGCAGGACCGCACCGACTGCAGGGCCCCCTCCGGGGTGCCCATGAGCGTCACGAAGTCCGCGGCCACCGAGCCGGGACGTGAGTGGGGCGGGCCATCGGGCAGGGGCGGTGGGGTGGGTGCCTCGACCGGCGACCGGGGCGCGGGGAGCCGTGCCGCCCGCACCACCAGGACGTGCAGCAGCGCCCGCAGGACGCTGTGGAACCCGGTGGCCCCCGAGCGGTACTCGCCATCGAGCTCGGCGACCAGGCGTGCGGTCTCCTCCGCCGCCTCCCCGGACAGGTCGAGCCAGGAGCGGCGGGAGAGGGTGCGCAGGACGTGCCGGTCGGCCGGGTGGTCCACGAGGAAGTCGTCGGTGAAGAGGATGACCCGGCCCTCCAGGCCGGTCACGTCCTCCCAGTGATGGACCTGGCCGGGGGCGATGAAGCACAGGTTCGGCGGCCGCAGCGGGAACCGGCCCAGGTCGACGACGTGCAGGCCGGTGCCGCCGGTGACGTGGACGATCTCGTGGAAGGTGTGCCGGTGCGGGAACGGGGCGCGCGACATGGGGCCGATGCTGTCGAACGTGCCGATGGCGAAGGGCAGCGCGTTGGGCATCGGCACCTGCAGCCGGTGCATGGGCATGCCGTCCTCGCCCGGCTCTCCGTTGTTCCCCTCGCCGGGTAAGACCGTTGTGCCGCGCATGTGCACGCTCCTCGGGGCGTCGGTATCGACTCGATTGGTCCGTACCAATTGCCGGTCCGTCTTCACGATGGCACGAGCGGGCGTCCGTCGGCAGGAGTGCGAACAGGCCGACCGTCGCCTCGGGGTGGCGCGTCTCACCCTTGTCCCAAGGGGACAAGTGTCCCCTTGGGACACTTCGAGGCGTACAGTCGAAGCATGAGCAGCACACAGGGCCGCCGGACCCGCAAGGTCCAGGAGAGCCGGGCCGCCATGGCGAACGCCGCCGTGGACCTGGCCCTGACCCACGGCCTCGACCAGGTCACCGTCGAGACGATCAGCGACCGCGCCGACGTCTCCCGCCGCACCTTCTCCCGGTACTTCACGGGAAAGGAGGACGCCGTGGTCGACGCGCTCCGCGTCGACTACGCGCGCATCAACGCGGCGCTCGCCGCCCGCCCCGCGGGGGAGAACCCCCTCACGGCCTACCACCGGGCACTCCGGAACTGGCTGGACGACGAACCGACCGCCTGGCACCGCCTGCCCCGCTCCGCCGACCTGCTCCGGCTGCTCCACGAGGAGCCGTCGCTGCTGCCCGCCTACCTGCGGGTGCAGGACGAGGCGAAGGCCGCGTCGGTCTCGATCGTCGCCGAGCGGCTGGGACTCGACGCCGAGCGCGACCTGCGCCCGGCGCTGGCCGTCTCGCTGGCGGTCGGCGCGTTCGGCACCGCCGTGCGGTTCTGGATCGCCCCCGGCGAGAACGGCACCCTTCCGCACCTCATCGACGCGGCGTTCGCGGCCCTGGCCGACGAACCCGCACCCACCACCACGACCACCACGTGAAACCAGGCACCACCATGAGCACGAGCACCACCACGCACAGCACGACGCCCGGCACCGCCACCGCCCCGGATTTCGCCGGGAAGACCGCCCTCGTCACCGGCGCCGCGTCCGGCATCGGCCTGGCGGTCGCCCGCCGCCTCGCCGCGGCCGGAGCGGCCGTCGTCGTCGCCGACTTCAACGAACAGGGCGCCCACGACGTCGCCCGTTCGCTCACCGGGGGAGGCGCACGGGCCGCCGCCGTGCGCGTCGACGTCACCGACCCCGAATCGGTGCGCCACGCCGTCGACTTCACCGTCGAGACCTTCGGCGGCCTGCACCTCGCCGTCAACAACGCCGGGATCGCCGGCGCCACAGCCCCCACCGGCGAATACGGCGTCGAGGACTGGCAGCGCGTCATCGACACCAACCTCAACGGCGTCTTCTACTCCCTCCGGTACGAGCTGCCGCACCTCGTCGCCGCGGGCGGCGGCGCCGTCGTCAACATGTCGTCGATCCTCGGCACGAACGGCTTCGCGGGTTCCGCCGCGTACTCCGCCGCCAAGCACGCCGTCGTCGGCCTGACCAAGACCGCCGCCGTCGAGTACGCGGCCCGTGGCGTCCGCGTCAACGCCGTCGCACCCGGCTTCATCGACACCCCGCTGCTCCAGGGCGACGAGGACCAGCGCAACCGCCTCGTCGCCCTCCACCCGCAGGGCCGTCTCGGCACCGCCGAGGAGGTCGCCGACCTCACGCTGTTCCTGCTCTCGGACCACGCGTCGTTCATCAACGGCAGCTACCACCTGGTGGACGGCGGCTATGCGGCACGTTGAGACGATGCAGGCCCTCCAGTACCGCGCCGTCGGCGCCGCCCCCGAGGTGGTCACCGTCCCGCGCCCGGAGCCCGGCCCGGGCCAGGTGCTCCTGAAGGTCACCGCCGCCGGCGTCTGCCACTCCGACATCGCCGTGATGAGCCGCCCCGCCGAAGCCCTGGGCTTCCCGCTGCCGCTCACCCTCGGCCATGAGGGCGCGGGGACCGTCGCCGCGCTCGGCGACGGCGTGACCGGGCTCGCGCCCGGGGACTCCGTGGCCGTCTACGGGCCCTGGGGCTGCGGCACCTGTCTCATGTGCGCGCAGGGCAAGGAGAACTACTGCACCCGCGCCGCCGACCTCGGCATCCGCCCGCCGGGGCTCGGGGCGCCCGGCGCCATCGCCGAGTACATGATCGTGGACGACCCGCGCCACCTGGTGCCGCTGGACGGGCTCGACCCCGTGACGGCGGTGCCGCTCACCGACGCCGGCCTCACCCCGTACCACGCGGTCAAGACGTCGCTGCCCAAGCTGACGCCCGGCAGCACCGCCGTCGTCATCGGCACCGGCGGCCTCGGGCACGTCGCCATCCAGCTGCTGCGCGCGCTGACCCCGGCACGGGTGATCGCCCTCGACGTCACCGAGGAGAAGCTGACGCTGGCCCGCGAGGTCGGCGCCCACGAAACGGTCCTGTCCGACGCGGCGGCAGCGGGCCGGGTCCGCGAACTCACCGGCGGCCTGGGTGCCCAGGCGGTGTTCGACTTCGTCGGGGCGCCGCCCACCGCGGCGACGGCCGCCGCGTGCGCCGCCGTGGAGGCGGACGTCACCCTCGTCGGCATCGGCGGCGGCACCGCGTCCGTCGGCTTCGGCGCGACCCCCTTCGACGCCGCCTTCCGCGCCCCCTACTGGGGCAGCAGGCCGGAGCTGATCGAGGTCCTGGACCTGGCGAGGTCCGGCGTGCTCGACGTCCACGTGGAGACGTACGCGCTGGAGGACGCCCCGAAGGCGTACGAACTCCTCCACGCGGGCCGGGTGCACGGCCGGGCGGTCATCCTGCCGGGCGGCTAGAGGCCGCCCGCCGGGGCGGAGACGTCGGGGTTCTTGGTCCGGTCCAGTGCCGACCAGGCCGGACGAGCACGGGCCTCTTACCGGAAACACGCACCCGCCCTGGCACCATGACCGCCCATGAACAGTCACCACAGCCCCACCGCACAGGCCTCGCGGCTCGTCGCCGAGCGCTTTCCCGACGCGCTCGGCGCCGTCCTCGGCGGCTCGGCCGCCCAGGGGCGTGCCGCCGCGACGAGCGACCTCGATGTGGCCGTGCTCCTGCCGGACTCCGACGTCAGCCGCCGCGAAGTGATACGCCACGAAGGGCGTCCCGCCGAGTTGTTCCTCACCACGCTCGCGGATGTGCCGGAGTTCTTCGCGTGGGACCGCAACCGCCGCCGCGGCACGGTCCTGTTCGTCTACGCCGAGGGCCTGCCGCTGCTCGACCCGGACGGCCATCTCGCCCGCACGCGCGGCCGGGCCCGCGCCGTCCTCGCCGACGGGCCGCCGCCCCTCACACCCGGGGAACGGGAACGCGACCGCTACGCCCTCACCTGCTTCATGGACGACCTCGCCGACACCGCCCCGGACCAGCGGTACGAACAGCTCGCCGTCGCCGACCTCGCGCTCGGCAAGGCGGCGCACCTCCTGACCGCCCACCACAACGCCTGGACAGGCGTCGGCAAGTGGCTGCCCCGCAGGCTCCTCGGTGCCGACCCCGCGCGCGGAAAGGCTCTGCTCGACGGGCATCGGTGCGTGGCCGAGCGGGCCGACCCGGTGCCGCTCACCGCCGCCGTCGAAGACGTGCTCCACCTGTACGGCGGGCCCCTGCGGGAGGGATACGCGCAGCGGTGGCGGTCCTGAGGTCTACGCGGGGCGCAGCCACAGCGTGGCCAGTGGGGGGAGGGTCACGTGCAGGCGGGCGGGGAAGGTGCCCGTGGGCTCCGGCCGCGCGCGCAGCGGGGCCGTGTTGCGCACGTCGCCGCCGCCGTAGCACGCCGCGTCCGTGTTCAGCGTCTCCCGCCACGTGACCGGGGACTCCGGGACGCCCAGTGCGTAGTCGCGGCGGATGACCGGGGAGAAGTTGCTGACGGCGAGGAGCGGTGTTCCGTCGGCGGCGTGGCGGAGGAACGCGACCACGTTGTCCTGGGCGGCGTCCGCGTCGATCCAGGCGAACCCGGCGGGTTCCGTGTCCTGCTCCCACAGGGCTGGAGCGTCCCGGTACTGGTGGTTGAGGTCCCGCACCAGGCGCCGCGCCCCGTTGTGGTCCGGTTCCGCGGGGTACGCCGGGTCGAGCAGGCCCCAGTCGGGGCCGTGGTCCGGCGACCACTCCGCACCCTGCGCGAACTCCTGTCCCATGAAGAGCAGTTGCTTGCCGGGGTGGGCCCACATGTAGGCCAGGTAGGCGCGGTGGTTCGCGCGCTGCTGCCACCAGTCGCCGGGCATCTTCGACACCAGAGCCTGCTTGCCGTGGACGACCTCGTCGTGCGAGATCGGCAGGAGGTAGTTCTCGCTGTACGCGTACACCATCGAGAAGGTCAGCTCGTTGTGGTGGTACTGCCGGTGCACCGGCTCGTGCCGGATGTACTCCAGCGAGTCGTGCATCCAGCCCATGTTCCACTTCAGGCCGAAGCCGAGGCCGCCGAGCTCCCCGTAGCCCTTGTCGTGGGTGGCCCGCGTGACGCCGTCCCAGGCCGTGGACTCCTCGGCGATGGTGACGACGCCGGGGCAGCGGCGGTACACCGTCGCGTTCATCTCCTGGAGGAACGACACCGCGTCCAGGTTCTCCCTGCCGCCGTGCTCGTTGGGTCCCCACTGGCCGTCCTCGCGCGAGTAGTCGAGGTAGAGCATGGAGGCCACGGCGTCGACGCGCAGGCCGTCGATGTGGAACTCCTCGCACCAGTACACGGCGTTGGCGACGAGGAAGTTGCGGACCTCCGTGCGGCCGTAGTCGAAGGTGAGCGTGCCCCAGTCGGGGTGTTCGGCGCGCCGGTGGTCACCCGGCTCGTACAGCGGCCTGCCGTCGAACTCCGCGAGCGCCCAGTCGTCCTTCGGGAAGTGCGCGGGAACCCAGTCCACGATCACGCCGATGCCCGCCCGGTGCAGCGCGTCGACGAGGAACTTGAAGTCGTCGGGCGTGCCGAGGCGGGAGGTCGGCGCGTAGAGCCCGGTGACCTGGTATCCCCACGATCCGCCGAACGGGTGCTCGGCCACCGGCATGAACTCCACGTGCGTGAAGCCCGCGTCGGAGACGTACGCCGCGAGCTCGTCGGCGAGTTGGCGGTACGTCAGGCCCGGCCGCCAGGACGGGAGGTGGACCTCGTACACCGAGAAGGGCGACCGGTGGACGGGGCGGTCCGCACGGTGTTCCATCCACTCCGCGTCCGCCCACTCGTGCGTCGACCGCGTGACGACGGACGCCGTCGCCGGCGGCACCTCAGCCCGGCGTGCCATCGGGTCCGCGCGGACGGTGTGTGTGCCGTCGGGGCGGGTGATGTCGAACTTGTACAGGTCGCCCTCGCCGATGCCGGGCAGGAACAGCTCCCACACCCCGGACGAGCCGAGGGAGCGCATGGCGTGGGCGGTGCCGTCCCAGTGGCAGAACTCCCCGCACACCCGCACGCCCAGCGCGTTCGGCGCCCACACCGTGAAGCGGGTGCCCGTGACGCCCTCGTGCGTCATGGGGTGCGCACCCAGCGCCTTCCACAGCTCCTCGTGCCTGCCCTCGCGGATCAGGTGCAGGTCGAGTTCGCCGAGCGCGGGCAGGAAACGGTACGGGTCCTGGAGTTCGGTCTCCACGCCGTCGTACGTCACCCTCAGCTCGTACGCGGGGATCGAGCCGAGCGGCAGCAGACCGGAGAACAGCCCGTCGCCCACGTCATGGAGCGGAACCTCCTGCCCCTCGACGACGACCCGCACCGCCTCGGCGTACGGGCGCAGCACTGTGAAGGCCACACCGCCCGCGACCGCGTGGGCGCCGAGCACGGCGTGCGGGTCGTGGTGCGTGCCCGCGAGGAGACGGCCGCGGCTCTCGTCGTCGAGCGGCGCGTACGCGGCACGGAGGGCGGGCGCGGGGTCGGCGGTGGACGTGTCGATGATGGCCACGGGTGTCAGGTCTCCTCAGGGCGGGGCAGGGGCGGCGGGCGGGTGCGGTGGGTCAGCGGCCCTCCGCGAGACGGGCGATCGCCGCCATGGGCACGGGCAGCCAGTCCGGACGGTGCCTGGCCTCGTACAGCGCCTCGTACACGGCCCGGTCCGTCTCGTAGGCGCGCAGGAGTCCGGCCTCCGTCCGCGGGTCCCAGGACGCCTCCGCGGCGTACCCCGCGCAGTACGCCTCCCGGCACCGGCGGGCCCACCGGGGCTGCCAGGGGCGCCTGGCGTGGGCGGCGTAGTCGAAGGAGCGGAGCATGCCCGCCACGTCGCGCACGGTCGCCTGGGCGCGCCGCCGTTCGGCGATCGGGCGGGCCGGCTCGCCCTCGAAGTCGATGACGAACCACCGCTGCCCGGCCCGCAGGACCTGGCCGAGGTGCAGATCGCCGTGGATCCGCTGGGGCGGGCGCACCGGGCCGTGCGCGGCGACCGCGTCGTAGGCGGCCCGCAGCCGGGACACGTACGGAACGAGCGCGGGCACCTGCCGGGCGGTCGTGTCCAGGCGCGACATCATCCCCTCGGCGAGGTGTCGGCCGCCGTGCCGGTCAGGGATGTCCGGAACGAAGACCCGCGCCAGGGCCAGGTGCACCTCGGCGGTGGCGCGCCCCAGTTCGTACGACTCGTCGGTGAAGTCCCGGCCCGCGGCGAGGGACTTGAGGGCCAGCGTCCAGCCGTCGGTCGCGCCGCGCAGGAACGGCTGGAGCACGCCGAGCGTCGTCTTGCGCGGCTCGCTCGTCCAGAACCAGGCCACGGGGGACGGCACTCGGGCGCAGCCCTGACCGGCGAGCGCCCACGGCACTTCGAGGTCGGGGTTGACGCCGTACTGGATGCGGCGGAACAGCTTGAGGATGAAGGAATCGCCGTACACCAGTGAGGTGTTGGACTGCTCGCCGTCCAAAACGCGGGCGGTGAGGTTGGGGGGCACCACGGTCTGCACGTCGCGTTCGAAGCGCAGCGGACCCGCCGTGCCCGGGGTGCGCAGGCGCTCCAGGAGCAGCGTGGCGGAGCGGGGGTCGTGGAGGGCGTCGTACACGGTGAGGCCCGCGAGGGGGCCCTCGGTGGGGCGGCCGACCACGGCGTGGTGGAGGCGCGGCGGCAGGTCCCGGCGGACACCGAGGAGCAGCTGGTAGCAGTCGTCGCGGGACCCGGCGTGCCGGGAGCGGATCAGCAGGTGCAGGCAGCCCGGGTGCAGCTCGGTCATCGACACCACGGCGAGTTCCGTGACGGGCAGCCCCTTGCCGGCGAACCACCGCTGCTCGGGCAGCCACTTCTGCAGCACTCCGGCCAGCGACGCCAGCAGCAGCGGCGGGCTGAGGCTTTCGCGCGACTGCGTTGCGGTCTTGAGCATGCGACACGTCCCTTCAGAGGCGCACGGCGGGTTCCGCCGGACGGCGCGGGTGGAGGTCGTTGCACAGCCGGAACCAGTAGAAGCCGTGGCCCGCGAGTGTCAGGAGGTACGGGAGCTCGCCGATGGCGGGGAAGCGCACGCCGCCGATGAGCTCGACGGGGTGGCGTCCGTCGTAGGTCCGCAGGTCGAGTTCGGTGGGCTGGGCGAAGCGCGAGAAGTTGTGCACGCACAGCACCAGGTCGTCCTTGTACTCCCGCAGGAAGGCGAGCACCGCCGGGTTGGAGGAGGGCAGTTCGGTGTACGAGCCGATGCCCATGGCGGGGTTCTGCTTGCGGATCTCGATCATGCGGCGTGTCCAGTGGAGCAGGGAGGACGGTGAGGACATGGACGCTTCGACGTTGGTGACCTGGTAGCCGTAGACGGGGTCCATGATCGTGGGCAGGTAGAGCCGCCCGGGATCGGAGGACGAGAAGCCCGCGTTGCGGTCGGGGGTCCACTGCATGGGGGTGCGGACGGCGTCGCGGTCGCCGAGCCAGATGTTGTCGCCCATGCCGATCTCGTCGCCGTAGTAGAGGATCGGCGAGCCGGGCAGGGACAGCAGCAGGGCGGTGAAGAGTTCGATCTGGTTGCGGTCGTTGTCCAGGAGCGGTGCGAGGCGTCGGCGGATGCCGATGTTGGCGCGCATGCGCGGGTCCTTGGCGTACTCCGCGTACATGTAGTCGCGCTCTTCGTCGGTGACCATTTCCAGGGTCAGCTCGTCGTGGTTGCGCAGGAAGATGCCCCACTGGCAGCCGGAGGGAATGGCCGGGGTCTTGGCGAGGATTTCCGAGACGGGGTAGCGCGATTCACGGCGTACGGCCATGAAGATGCGGGGCATGACGGGGAAGTGGAACGCCATGTGGCATTCGTCCCCGCCTTTTTCGAAGTCACCGAAATAGTCGACGACGTCCTCGGGCCACTGATTGGCCTCGGCAAGGAGAACGGTGTCCGGGTAATGGGCATCGATGACCGCTCGTACATGCTTCAGCATTCCGTGGGAGCGGGGGAGGTTCTCGCAGTTGGTGCCTTCTTCGGCGAAGAGGTAGGGGACGGCGTCGAGGCGGAAGCCGTCGATGCCGAGGTCGAGCCAGAAGCGCAGGGCGGAGATGATCTCTTCCTGGACCGCGGGGTTCTCGTAGTTGAGGTCGGGTTGGTGGGAGAAGAAGCGGTGCCAGAAGTACTGCTTGCGGACGGGGTCGAAGGTCCAGTTGGAGGCTTCGGTGTCGACGAAGATGATGCGGGCGTCCTGGTACTGCTTGTCGTCGTCGGCCCAGACGTAGTAGTCGCCGTAGGGGCCTTCGGGGTCGGTGCGCGAGGCCTGGAACCACGGGTGCTGGTCGCTGGTGTGGTTCATGACGAAGTCGATGATGACGCGCATGCCGCGCTGGTGGGCGGAGTCGACGAATTCCACGAAGTCGGCGAGGTCGCCGAATTCGGGGAGGACGGCGGTGTAGTCGGAGACGTCGTAGCCGCCGTCGCGCAGGGGGGATTTGAAGAAGGGTGGCAGCCAGAGGCAGTCGACGCCGAGCCATTGGAGGTAGTCGAGTTTGGCGGTGATGCCTTTGAGGTCGCCGATGCCGTCGCCGTTGCTGTCCTGGAAGGAGCGGACGAGGACTTCGTAGAAGACGGCGCGTTTGAACCATTCGGGGTCGCGGTCCTTGGCCGGTGTGTCCTCGAAGGTGTCCTGGACGGGCTCGTTGACGATCATGGTGTGGGTGACCCTCCGATCAACGGTGAGGACGGTCGCAGGACCGTGAAGAGGTGCGCGGGCGCGCGGCCGGGTTCCAGGCGCACGTAGTTGGCCCTGCCCCAGTGGTAGGTCTCGCCGGTGAGCTCGTCGCGCACCGGCACCGACTCGTGCCAGTCGAGGCCGAGTTGCGGCATGTCCAGCGAGACCGTGGCCTCCTGGGTGTGGTGAGGGTCGAGGTTGACGACCACCAGGACCGTGTCCTGTCCGGCGCGCTTGCTGTAGACGATGACCGCGTCGTTGTCGGCCTCGTGGAAACGGAGGTTCCTGAGCAGCCGCAGCGCGGGATGCTCGCGCCGGACCCGGTTGAGGGTGGTGATCAGCGGTGCGAGGGAGTAGCCCGCCCGCTCCGCGTCCGCCCAGTCGCGCGGGCGCAGTTGGTACTTCTCCGAGTGCAGGTACTCCTCGCTGCCCGCACGCGCCGGGGTGTTCTCGCACAGCTCGAACCCGGCGTACATGCCCCAGCTCGGCGCGAGCGTCGCGGCGAGCACGGCCCGCACCTCGAAAGCGGCACGGCCGCCGTCCTGGAGATAGCCGGGCAGGATGTCGGGCGTGTTCACGAACAGGTTCGGACGCAGATACGCGGCGGTCTCCGCGGAGAGCTCGGTCAGATACTCGGTGAGCTCCTGCTTGGTGTTCCGCCAGGTGAAGTACGTGTAGGACTGCTGGAACCCGGCCTGGGCCAGGGCCCGCATGACGGGGGGCCGGGTGAAGGCCTCCGCGAGGAAGACGACGTCCGGGTCGCTCGCGTTGATCTCCGCGAGCACCCGCTCCCAGAACGCCACGGGCTTGGTGTGCGGATTGTCGACGCGGAAGACACGTACGCCGTGCCCCATCCAGAACCGCAGCAGCCGCACGGTCTCCGCGACGAGCCCCGGCAGGTCCTGGTCGAAGGCGATCGGGTAGATGTCCTGGTACTTCTTCGGCGGGTTCTCCGCGTACGCGATGGAACCGTCGGGCCGGTGGGTGAACCACTCGGGGTGCTTCTCCACCCACGGGTGGTCGGGGGAGCACTGCAACGCGAAGTCCAGCGCGACTTCGAGACCCAGTTCGGTGGCGCGGCGCACGAACGCGTCGAAGTCGTCGAGCGTTCCCAGGTCCGGGTGAACGGCGTCGTGACCGCCCTCCGGCGACCCGATCGCCCACGGCACACCGACATCGTCGGGACCGGCGGTGAGCGCGTTGTCCGGGCCCTTGCGGAAGGTGGTGCCGATGGGGTGGACCGGCGGCAGGTAGGCCACGTCGAAGCCCATCCCGGCGATGGCGGGCAATCGCTCGGCCGCGGTGCGGAACGTTCCCGGCACGGGCGGCGCGCCCTCTTCGACGACGGCGCCCTCCGAACGCGGGAAGAACTCGTACCAGGACCCGTAGAGAGCACGCTCCCGCTCGACGAGCAGGGGCATGGCCTGCGAACGGGAGACCCGCTCGCGCAACGGGTACCGGGCGAGGACGGCGTCCGCCTCCGGAGCGAGCGCGGCAGCCAGACGCGCGTCCGGTGACCGCTCCTCGTCCTGGAGTGCCGCGAGCACCGACAGGAGTGTCCGCCGCGCCGGGCCCTCAGGGGCGCCGCGCGCCGCCCGCTCGTACAGCAGCGCGCCCTCTTCGAGCATCAGCCCGGTGTCGATGCCGGCGGGCACCTTGATCTGTGCGGCGCGCCGCCACTCCGTCACGGGGTCCGTCCACGACTCCACGTGGAAGGTCCACCGTCCCTCGGCGTCCGGAGTGACCTCCGCGCCCCAGCGGTCGCTGCCGGGGGAGAGTTCGCGCATCGGGGTCCACGGCCCGCGGCGTCCACCGGGGCCGAGGAGCACGACATCGGCGCCGACCGCTCCGTGGCCCTCGGCGAAGACGGTCGCCGTGACCTCGAAGGTCTCACCGGGGACGGCTTTCGCCGGGCGGCGCCCGCCATCCACCGCGGGCTGCACATCGAGGACGGGCACGGGAACGAGCGCGGGCACGGCGGCAGCTGGGGGCGTTTCCGAAGCTGACGTCATCGGTCCCTCCTCCGCCGGGCGTGCGTGCAGGCGGCCCCCGTGGGAGCCGGGTGTCGCTATCGGACCGGGGCGCTCGGGGAGAGCTGAGGCCGACGGGTTGCCGCGTGTGGTGCTCGTGCTGTGCAGGACGGTCGTGCCTCTCGTGGACGCAGGTACTGCTCGGCCGCGTCGGCGGCCTCCCGTGCTTTGCACTCGCCCATCAGGACGCACAGCGTGTACGCGGTGTCCTCGAAGTGCATCCGCACGGATCGGTCGGCGGGGTGCGCGAGCAGCTGCCGCTCCCACGCCCGGTACTGACGCAGATGCCGTGCGACCTCGGATTTGGCGGGCAGCAGCCTCACGCTGGTCACCCCTTCGCTCGTCGATCCTTCTGACTCATCGTGCACGGATGAGCACCCAACGTCCTGTTGGATATTCAACTAAAGGGGTCGGTGCGGGAGCCGGTGGGCCGGGTGCCGGGGCGAACGCGCTCGCCTGCGCCTCGTGTTGCGCAAATGGAGTAGCGCTCGCACCCTGAGACTGACTCAGAAGCGATCAGTGCTCACGCTGCGTGTTCGGGGCTCGGTCGGTCAGGCCGAGGCGGAGCGGACAAGCTTCGCCGAGAGGAGCCAAGAGCAATGAAATCCGCGATCCCCTGCTACTACCACCTCGAAGTCGAGGTAAGCCCGGAGAGGATCGACCAGGTCAGGCGCATTCTGACCGCGCATCTCCGGCATTGGGGGCTGGGGGTTCTCAGCGAACCCGTCTGCCATTGCACCGGGGTTCTGCTCCACGAGATCGAGGAGCACGGAGCCGACAAGAACACCGTCGTGGAGATGTGGTGGAACGGCCAGCACCTCATCACGGCCGTGTCCGACGCCAATCGTGAACTGCCCGAGCGGCACTACGGACCGCAGGGCTGCCTGACGCAGATCGCCGCGCTCAGCGACGGCTGGGGCAGCTTCCCGGCGACCGACGGCAAGATCATCTGGTTCTCCCGCCGGGTCCGCGCTCCCGAACGCGCCCCGCTGGCCCCCGCGGCGCCCGCACCCAGCCTGCGCGAGGCTCTCGAGGTACCGCGCGAGACGCCCCTCGCCGCGCTCGCGGGTCCCGCGGAGGCGGAAGCCGCGGAAGCGGAACCGGCGTACGCCGAACCCGCGGCGGTGTGAAAGTCCGCCCCCGCGGCGGCGCGGCGCACCGGCCGCGGCCACCCCGAGCGGGCGGCCGCGGCCGGCGCACCGTTTACCGGCCCCCCCGAACTCCCCTCCCAGATCCCCTGATCCCCTGATCCCCCAGTACGGAGGCAGTCGCGTGCGCACCTGGACCGGCACCCCCTTCCCCCTCGGCGCCACCTACGACGGTGAAGGGACCAACTTCGCCCTGTTCAGCGAGGTCGCCGAACGCGTCGACCTCATCCTCATCGACGACGACGGCACGCACCGCAGCGTCACCCTCACCGAGGTCGACGGCTTCGTCTGGCACTGCTACCTGCCCGGGGTCGGGCCCGGCCGCCGCTACGGCTACCGGGTGCACGGCCCCTGGAACCCCGCCGAAGGCCACCGCTGCGACCCGGCCAAGCTGCTCCTCGACCCGTACGCCCGCGCCATCGAGGGCCAGATGGACAACGACGCCGCGCTCTTCGAGCGCGCGCCCGACGGGCCCGGACGGGCCGACAGCGCCGGGCACACCCCGCTCTCCGTGGTGACCGACCCGGCCTTCTCCTGGGAGGGCGACAGGCCGCCGCGCCGCCCCTACGCCGAGACGGTGATCTACGAGGCGCACGTCCGCGGACTGACCCGCACCCACCCCGGGGTGCCCGAGGCGTTGCGCGGCACGTACGCGGGCCTGGCGACCG